>JAJXTK010000220.1 GCA_021783935.1 Myxococcales bacterium
GTCGCGATCCTCGGCGGGCAGTGGCCGCACGCGACCTTCGCGGTGCCGGGCGGCTCGGTGTCGGCCCCGAGCGCCGCCGAGGCGAGGCGCTGCCGGCAGATCCTCGAGGCGTTCCGCGGCTGGTACGAGCGGCGCGTGCTCGGCTGCTCCATCGAGCGCTTCGCCGACGTCGCGAGCCGCGACGCGCTCGACGCGTGGCTCGAAGAGCCCCCTCATCGCGACGGTGACCTCGGCTTCCTCTTGCGCTACGGCCGCGCGCTCGGCCTCGAGCGCCTCGGGCGCGGGCCTGGGCGCCTGCTCGCCGCGCCGAGCCCGCTCACCGCGGGGGGGCTCGCCGAGCGCCACGACGTCGTCGCGCCGCTCGACACGCGCCTCATCACCGAGGACGTCGCGCGCTCGTGGGCGGCCGATCACCAGCAGCCGCTGCACCCGTCGGTCGGCGAGACGCGCCCGTACGCGAGCGGCAGCGAGGGCTCGCGCTACTCGTGGGCGAAGGCCGCGCGCTACGACGGCCGCCCGGCCGAGACGGGTGCGCTCGCGACGCTGGTGCTCGCGCGCGACGCGCTCTTCTGCGACCTCTTGCGAACCTCGCCGACCGACGGCCCCAACGCGCTCGTGCGCGTGCTCGCGCGCCTGGTCCGCTCGGCGCGGCTGCTGCCGAAGATCGACGCCGCGCTCGAGGCGCTCGGTCGCTCGACGGGCCCCTCGTGTCCGCCGACGGTGGCGATCCCCGACGGCCGCGGCGAGGGGATCGCCGACGCGCCGCGCGGGATCCTCGGGCACTGGATCGAGCTCGAAGGGGGGAAGATCGCGCGCTACCAGATCGTCACCCCGACCGGCTGGAACGGCTCGCCGCGCGACGGCGCGGGGGTGCGCGGTCCGTGGGAGGAGGCGCTCGTCGGCACGCCCGTCGCGAACCCCGACGATCCCATCGAGCTCGGGTACGTGGTGCGATCGTTCGATCCGTGCCTGGTGTGCACGGTCCACGCGGTCGACGTGCGGGGCGGCGGGCGCGCGATCCGCGTCGGGAGCTGAGGCCGGTCATGTCGGTCCTCATCGTCTGCGTCGGCAACCGGCATCTGCGCGACGACGCGCTCGGGGCGCGCGTGCTCGAGCGGCTGCGCTGCCGGGAGCTGCCCGCTTCGATCGAGCTGTGGGACGGCGGCCTCGCCGGCCTCGATCTGCTGCCGGTCATCGAGCGCGCCTCGCACGTGGTGTTCGTCGACGCGGTCATCGGCGCCGGGCCATCGGAGATCGCCGAGCTGACCGGCGAGACGTCGCAGCTGGTGGTGCCGCACCGCTTCGGCCACGACGCCGGGCTGTCGTACCTGCTCGGCGCGCTGCCGTACGTCTGCGATGCACCGCCGAGCTGGGAGCTGGTCGGCGCCGACGGCGCGGCCGACGACGCGCTCGTCGAGGCGGTCGCGGCGCGCGCGCTCGAGAGCGCGCTCAGCCGGGTGCGCGCGGAGGTCGCGGCATGAGCGTCGATGAGCTCACGCGGCTGCGTCGCGAGAACGAGCTGCTGCGCGCGGAGGTGCGCGTCGCGCGCGAGGCGGCGAACATCACGGCGAGCGCGGTGGTCGAGCAGTTCGCCGAGACCGAGCGCGTGCTGGCGCGGCTGCAGCAGCTGAGCGCGGAGCAGCGCGCCGTGCTCGACGCCGCCTCGCAGGTCGCCGTCGTCGCGACCGATCGACGCGGCGTCATCCGCCTCTTCAACCCGGGCGCCGAGAACCTCCTCGGCTACGCGCCGTCGGAGGTGGTCGGCAAGCAGTCGCCGGCGCTCTTCCACGACGAAGAGGAGCTGCGTCAGCGCGCGGCGGTCCTCGAGCGCACGGTCGGTCACTCGCTGAGCCCGGCCGAGTACTTCTTCGCCTGCGCGGCGCGCGAGCGCCCCGAGGTGCTCGAGTGGACGTTCGTGCGCAGAGACGGCACCACCTTCCCGGTCGACGAGTCGATCACGCCGCTGCGCGGCCCCGGCGGCGAGCTCACGGGGTTTCTTTGCGTCGCGCTCGATCTGTCGGCGCACAAGCGCGCGGAGCGCGAGATCCGCGCCGCGATGGACGCCGCCGAGGCCGCCAACCGCACCAAGAGCGCCTTCCTCGCGAACATGAGCCACGAGCTGCGCACGCCGCTCAACGCCGTGATCGGCTACGCGGAGATGCTGCTCGAAGAGGCCGTCGACGAGGGGCTCGACTCCTTCGTCGCCGACCTCGAGAAGATCCGCGGCGCGGGGCGGCACCTGCTCGGCGTCATCAACGACGTCCTCGACATCTCCAAGATCGAGGCGGGCCGCATCGATCTGTGCGTCGAGCCTTTCGACGTGCGCGCGACGCTCGACGAGGTCGCGCGCATGGTCGAGCCGCTCGCCGCCAAGAATCGCAACGACGTCCGGGTCGCGTGCGCCGACGAGGTGGGCGTGATGCTCGGCGACGCGCTGCGCGTACGGCAGATCCTCTTCAACCTGCTCGGCAACGCCTGCAAGTTCACCGACCGCGGGCGCGTCTCGCTCGAGGTCTCGCTCGAGCCCTCGGGCGGCGTCGACGTCGTGCGCTTCTCGGTCGCCGACACGGGCATCGGCATGACGCCCGCGCAGGTGGAGCGGCTCTTTCAGCCGTTCGTGCAGGCCGACGCGTCGACCACCCGCAGGTTCGGCGGCACCGGCCTCGGCCTCGCGATCTCGCGGCAGCTGACCACGCTGATGGGCGGATCGATCGAGGTGCAGAGCGAGCTCGGCAAGGGCACCCGCTTCGATGTGCGACTGCCACGCGACGCGCGCCGCCCCTCGTTCGCCGCGCCGCCGCGCCCCTCGGCCATGCCGCCGCGCGCCGCGGTCACCGACGTCGACGGAGCCGGCGCCGCCACCGTGCTCGTGATCGACGACGACGCGACCGTGCACGAGCTGCTCGCGCGCCACCTCGCGCACGGCGGCTACCGCGTGCTGTTCGCGGCCTCCGGCGAGGAGGGGCTCGCGCGCGCGCGGGCCGAGCGCCCGGACGCGATCACGCTCGACGTGCTCATGCCGGGCATGGACGGCTGGCGCGTGCTCTCGGAGCTCAAGGGCGCGCCCGAGACGAGCTCGATCCCGGTCGTGATGCTCACGATCGTCGACCAGCGCAGCGCGGGGTTCGCGCTCGGCGCGGCCGACTACCTGCTCAAGCCGATCGATCGCGCGCGCCTGCTCGGCACGATGAGCGCGCTCTGCCCCGTGCGCGGGCGGCCAGCCTCGGTGCTGGTCGTGGACGACGACGCGGCGGTGCGCGCGCTGCTCGGCCAGCACCTCGGCCGCGCCGGCTACGACGTGCGCGAGGCGGAGCACGGGCAGGCGGCGATCGAGGCGATCGAGCAGCGCGTGCCCGACGCGATCCTGCTCGATCTCATGATGCCGGTGATGGACGGCTTCGAGTTCCTCGAGGTGCTGCGCGCGCGCGAGGCGTGGCGAGCGATCCCGGTGGTGGTCGTCACCGCGATGGATCTCGGCGAGGCCGATCGACAGGCGCTCCGAAGGAGCGTCGAGACGGTGCTCGAGAAGGCGCGCGGCGCGCCCGCCAGCTTGCTCGACGCCGTCGCGGCGGAGATCCGGGCGAGCGTGCGACGTCGCCCGACGCCGCCGTGATCGTCGCGTCGACTCGGGGGGCGCCGCGATGTTGAGGCTCGACCTGCTGCGAAGATGCGAGGGGCGAATGTCGGACGAGCGATTGCCAGAGGAGGTCCGTGCGAGCCGCGTGATCGGCACGATCGTCGCCGGGCGCTATCGCGTCCAGCGCCTGCTCGGGCGCGGCGGGATGGGCGCGGTGTACGAGGCGCTCGACACGGCGACGTCGGCGCTCGTCGCCGTGAAGGTGATCTCGGAGGAGCTCGCAGAGAGCGCGCAGGTCCGCAGCCGATTCGCGCAGGAGCAGCGCGCCGCGGCGGCGATCGACTCGCCGCACCTGGTCCGCGTGCTCGAGACCGGCGAGGACGAGGGGCGCGCGTTCCTGGCGATGGAGTACCTCGTGGGCGAGGACCTCCATCAGCTCCTGCAGCGCGTCGGCCCGCTCGGCGAGCAGCTCGCGCTCAAGATCGTCGGGCAGGCGTGCCTCGGCGTGGCGCGCGCGCACGAGGCGTCGGTCGTGCACCGCGACCTCAAGCCGGCGAACCTCTTCCTCGCGCGCGACGCCAGCGGACGCGTCACCGTGAAGGTGCTCGACTTCGGCGTCGCGAAGCTGCTCGAGGACGACGGCGTCGTGGGTCGAGACGGCGCGCTCACGCGTACGGGCACCGTGCTCGGCTCGCCGCTCTACATGTCCCCCGAGCAGGCGCGCGGCGGGCGCGCGGTGGGGCCGTCGGCGGACCTCTGGTCGCTCGGCGTGGTGCTCTACCGTGCGATGAGCGGCCGCGAGCCGTACGACACGGTCACCGGCCTCGGCGATCTCATCATCGCGATCTGCACGCGCCCCGCGCCGCCGGTGCAGCTGTACGCGCCGTGGGTCACGCGCGAGACGGCGGCCATCGTCCACCGCGCCCTCTCGCTCGATCCGAGCGCGCGCCAGCGCGACGCGCGCCAGCTCGTCGAGCAGCTGCGCGAGCGCGTCGCCGATTTCGACCTGCACGTCGGCGATCTCGTGGGCATGTCCGAGCTCGACCGCACGCGAAGGGCGGGCACCGACGAGCCGACGCTGGCCGTCCTGGCGTCGGCTCGCGAGCCGAGGGGGGCGCACACGCCGAGGAGCACCGGCGGACGTCGCGTCCTGCTGGTGGAGGACAACGAGCTCAACATGGACATGCTCGCGCGACGCCTCGAGAAGAAGGGGTACGAGGTCGTGCGCGCGACCGACGGGGAGGCAGGCGTCACGCTCGGCCGCTCCTCGCGCCCCGATCTGGTGCTGATGGACATCGGCCTCCCCGGCATGGACGGCTGGGAGGCGACGCGCGCGCTCAGGGCCGCCGAAGAGACGCGCGCGACGCCGATCATCGCGCTCACCGCGCACGCCATGGGGGGAGAGCGCGAGACGGCGATGGCCGCGGGCTGCGACGAGTACGAGTCGAAGCCGATCGAGTTCGCGCGCCTGCTCGCGAAGATCGAGGCGCTGCTCGGGAGGCGGTGAGCCGCGCAGCGCCGGACGACGCGGCGTCGGACCCGACGACCGGCGACGGCGGCGTGTCGTCGCGGGCTCGACCGAGCGCGCGCTACTCCCACCCCTTGTCGACGTCGTCTCCTCTCGGCGGCGGCGGCTCGGCGCCCTCGTTCGGCGCGGGGTTCGGCGGCGGCGTCAGGCTCGGCTCGGCGCCCGGGTGCCGCCGCGCGCCCTCAGGGCGCTTCTCGTCCTCGATCGGGCGACGCAGGGCGGTCCTCCCCTTCGCGATGCGCGCGACGGCGACGGCGATGGCCGGCCTCGCGGGCGGCGGCGCGATCGGCGCGGCCGCGCTCGTCGGGAGCACGCCGGGCAGCGGGAGCCTCGGCGGCGGCGGGATGCGCCCCTGCGGCGCGGTGACGGTCGGCAGATCGCTCGGAGCGAGCGCCTCGGCGGGCGGCTCGGAGGACTCGCGCCGGTCCTCCTCCGGGATGTCGCTGTCGAGGAGCTGGCGCTCGGCCTCTCGCGCCTCGAGCACCACGTGCGAGCCCGACGCGTCGACCACCGCGAGCGGCGCGATGAGGTGGGGGAAGCGCGCGATCGCGTCGAGGAACTCGCCGACGGGCACCGGGAAGACCGCGCGCGGCACGACCCGCTCGCGAAGCCCCGCGCCGATCTGGGCGAAGCTCTCGATGCTCGTCGCGCGTCGATCCCCCTCGATCCGCACCTGCAGCGCTCCTTCGAGCCAATCGCATTCGGAGGTCGCCACGCGCGCGAGCAGCAGCAGCACGCGCGGCGCCCCGTGGCCCGGCTGCGCGATCGAGGCGAGGTGCGAGAGCAGCGCGCGGACCTCCTCGCGCGAGAGGATCGCCTCCGCGATGTGCCCCTCGGCGAGCTCCTGACACGAGCCGATCGACGCGAAGGAGCTCACGGTCGCCTCCGCCTCGGCGCGAAGAGCTGCGCCTCGAGCGCCTCGAGCTTCGCGACGAGCAGCATGTTGTCGGGCTCGAGGTCGATCGCCTCCTCGAGCGCGCGCTTGGCGTAGGCGAGCTCGCCCATCGCGGCGAAGTGGTCGGCGCGCTCCGCCGCGGCCCGTGCGCGCTGCCCCCGCGCCAGCTGCGCCGCGGTGGCGCGCTGCGCTCTTTCGACGTCGGCGCGCACGGCGCGCTCGAGCTCCTCGACGGGCACGCGCGCGTCGCCGTTCGCGAGCAGCCGCAGATACCGGCCGCGCAGCAGCGGATCGAGCAAGACCCGATAGGCGTCGGTCGCGGCCGCGAACACGCGCGCGGCCGCCGCGCGGATCGGCGGCGCGGCGTCGCGATACTGGTCGGGGTGGAACGAGCGCGACAGCGCGTGAAAGGCGGCGCGCACCTGCGCCTCGCTCGGGGGCGGCGACGCAGGCAGGCGGAGCAACGACAGGTAGTCGAGGCGCTCGGCGACGGCGGCCCAGCGCAGCACCGCGCGATCGCGCTCGGCGAGCGTCTGCACCCGCGCGGCGGGGCGCGCGGACGGGCGTGCCGAGGGGCGCTTCGTCGCCATCGCTAGCCCTCGGCCGTCACGCGCATCTGGGTGCGCGCCTCGCGCTGGGAGGCCTCGTCGATCGCGCTGACGTGCAGGATCCCGTCGGCGTCGAGCGCGAAGCTGACCTCGATCCACAGCTCACCACGGCGCGCGGCGCGCAGCCCCGAGACGACGAGCTCGCCGAGCGTGACGTTCTGCGAGGCCACGCTCCCCTCCCCTTGCACGACCCGCACGACGACCTCGGTCTGGCTGTCGGCGCCGGTCGTGTAGCGGCGCTTGCGCGTGCACGGCACCGGCGTGTTGCGCTCGATGATCTTGTCGATCATCCCGGCGACCGTCTCGATCGAGAGCGTGAGCGGCGTGACGTCGATGAGCAGGGGAGCGGGGCGATCGATCGGCATCGGCAGCACCGACGGGATCGCGGGCAGCTCTTGCGATTGGCCGCTCCCGAGCATGTGCGGCGTGCCCGGCGGCGGCGGCGGCGGCAGCGGCGAGGCCGGCGGCGCGGTGGCAGGGAGGGCCGGCGCTCGCGGCACACTCGGTCCGGCCGCCGGGCGCTCGGACCGCGCCTGGCCGGTGAGCACCGCCGCCATGATCGCCGCGCCGATGGCGACCACCTCCTCGGGATCGTGCTCGATGCGCGGCACCTTGCCGAAGAAGGCCTCCACGCGGTGCTGGACATAGGGCATCTTCGAGGAGCCGCCGACGAGGATGACGCTGCTGAACGCCGAGACGTCGAGGCGCGCCTCGCGCAGCGCGTCGTCGCAGACCGCCAGCGTGCGATCGACGAACGGCTTGGCGATCGCCTCGAGCTGCTCGCGCGCCAGCGTCACCTTGAAATCGACCGGCTGCCCGCCGTCGCGGTGCCCGACCGCCTTCAGCTCGACGCTGGCCTCTTCGGCCGCCGAGAGCTGCACCTTCAGGTGCTCGGCTGCCGCGCGCAGCAAGGCCAGCACGCCGGCGTTCCCGCTCGCGTCGATGCCGACCTCGCGAAGCATCGACTGCGCGATCGTCTGGGCGAGCGTGGTGTCGATGTCGTCGCCGCCGAGGAAGCTGTCGCCCGCCGTCGCGAGCACCTCGACGAGGTTGTCGGAGACGTCGAGGAGCGTGAGGTCGAAGGTGCCGCCGCCGAAGTCGTAGACCGCGATCCGCTCGGAGGTGCGCGCGCCGAGCCCGTAGGCCATGGCCGCTGCCGTCGGCTCGTTGAGGACGCGCAGCACGTCGAGCCCGGCCTCCTTCGCGGCCCTGCGGGTCGCCTGGCGCTGCAGATCGTTGAAGCTCGCCGGCACGGTGATGACGGCCTGCGTGATCGTCTCGCCGAGCGCCTGCTGGGCGATCTGCTTGGCGCGGCCCACGACGAGGCCGCTGATCGTGTGCAGCGGGTAGCGCATGCCGCGCGCGGCGACCTCCACGCTGCGCTTGGGCCCCTCGACGAGCTCGAAGGTGGCGCCCTTGCGCGCGCGCTCGACCTCGGGCGCGCCCCACCGCAGGCCGAGCAGGCGCTTGATCGAGTGGACGGTGCTGGTCGCGTCGATCACGCGGCGCCGGCGCGCCTCGCGCCCCACGTGGACCCTCCCGTCGGGATGGAAGCTCACCACGCTCGGCAGCAGGCTCGCCCCCGACTCGTCGAGCAGCACGCGCGTCTCGCCGCCGCGGCTGACGGCGACCACCGTGTTCGTCGTCCCGAGATCGATGCCTACGGCGGGCGCCATGACGACGATCGAACGTACCGTAGCCCCCCGCTGGATCGGGCAGCATTCGGCGTACGGCCGCGCTTGCTACGCCTCGAGCGCCGATGTGGGAAGCGCGCGCCCAGCAGGCCGTCGAGAAACGGGCTGCGAAAACGGCGACCGTCAGCAGGCTCTGGTCGATCGCGCAGGAGATCGCGGCAGGACCCGGGAGAGGATCGGCCGGCTTCGGAGAGACTCCACAGCCTGCTGTGCCCCTCTCCCCCGGAGCTCGGCCGCTCCCTCGGGCTCGCTCGAGGGCGTTGGCGCGACGATCTTCGGCCCCTGCTCGGCGCCCTCGTGAGCGCGCGCCGATCTCGACCGGGCGCCCCGCCGTTCGCTCACCCCGCCACGCGAAGCCCGATCGCCTCGCGCAGCCCGAGGTGCGCCTCGCTCACCGAGAACGCGATCAGATCGTCGATCCGCTGCGCCGGCGTCGAATCGTGCGGACCGACGGGCTCGCTCGCGCACACGCGCACGCTCGTCGCGAGATCGCCCGCGAGCAGCAGGCCGAAGCGCAGCGCGATGCGATCGGTCGTCTGCCAGAACGCCCTGACGTCGGCCTGCCCGCCGCGCTCGAGGAAGCGCGCCATCACCTTGCGGAGCGCCTCGATCTGCACCGGCTGCAGGTGGCGCGCGAGCTCGCGCGTAGTGTCGGCGGCGACGCGCGCGAGCTCCTCCGGCATGGGCACGTCGACCTGCGACAGCTGCAGCGCCGAGAGCGACAGCGCCTTCAGCTCGGCCGGGCCGGCGACGAGCGTCGTCACCAACAGCTCCGGGCGCAGCGTCGCCAGGTGGCGCGCGGCGACGAAGCGGCGCTCGGTGGGCGTCGCGAGCGAGAGCGCGCCCGCCGCGATGCGCGTCGCGGGCGGATCGACGAGCGGCGCCGTG
>JAJXTK010000221.1 GCA_021783935.1 Myxococcales bacterium
CTTCCGATCTTGTGATCGATCGCGCGGGAGATCGCGGCATGACCCGGGAGAGGATCGGCCGGTCTCGGAGAAGCTCCACAGCCTGCTAGGCTCAGCGCCCGATGGACCCCGCAGCGCCGCCGCGCGCCTCGAGCACGCGCGCGATCTCCGCGAGCGCGCTGGTCACGCTCGTCGCGTCGCTCGCGCTCGTCGCGCTGCTCTCGGCGCGCGCGCTGGGCCTCGCCTCGCCACCACCGGCGCTCGACGTCGCGTTCGCCCTCGTGCTCGCCTGGAAGCTGCTGCGACGCACCGGCCTCGAGCGGCCGGCTACCGGCATCGTCGTCGCCGCCATCGCCCTCTACTCGCTGTACCTCGGCTACACGAGCGCCGACGATCGCAACTACGACGTCCACGCGCACCTCATGTACGTGCGCTATGTCGCGGAGCACCTCGCGCTGCCCGCGAAGAACGCGTGCAACATCTGTCACCACCCGCCGGCGTACTACGTGCTCGCGGCGGCGCTCTATCGCGTGCTCGTCCTCGTACACGCGAGCGAGCCCGCGCTCGGGCTGCAGATCCTCGCGCTGGTGCTCGTCTCGATCTTCGTCGCGTGCGCGGCGCTGATCCTCCAGAGGACGCTGCCGACCCGCACGACGCGGCTCGCAGCCACCGCCCTCGTCGCCTTCTGGCCCTACACGGTCATCGACACGGGCCGGGTCGGCAACGACGCGCTCCTGTACGCGGTCGCAGGAGGGGTGATGCTCGCGCTGGTGAGCTGGCGGCGGACGGGTGGCGATCGGCCGCTATGGATCGCGGCCCTGCTCGTCGTCGTCGGCCTTTTCACGAAGACGAACGCGCTCGTGCTCGCCGCGCTCTTCTGCGCGGCGTGCGCCGAGGCCATCGTGCGGGCGCCGCGGCGTGGGGCACGTCTGCGCGCGCTCTTGCCGCCGATGGCGCTCGTGGTCGCCGGCGCGCTCGTGAAGCTCGCCGTGCGGCACACCGAGCGCCGGCCCGGTCTGCTTTACGGCCTGCTCGGCAACGCGGAGGATGTCGGCAGCTGGGCGCTCACGCCGCGGACGGCGCACACCTACCTCTGGTTCGATCCGAAGGAATTTCTCTCGACCCCCTACCAGCAGGTCACGATCTACGGCTCGAACAGCGAGCCCTTCTGGAACCAGCTGCTCAAGTCGAGCCTGCTCGGCACGCGCCGCTCGCTGTTCGGCATCGTCGGCACGACCGAACCGGTCCACATCGCGCGCGCGCTCAACGTGCTGCTCCTCGTGCTCGCCGCGTTCTTGATCGCGGGGCAGCTCGCCGCGCTGCGCCCATGGCCGCGCGCGCGCACGATCGCGATCGCCACCAGCGCGACCTTCATCGCGGCCGTCGTCGCGTTCCACTGGCTCGTGCCCTTCGGCTACCACGCCGACTTCCGCTTCATCCACCCGGTGCTGGTGCCGATGGCGTGGCTCTACGTCGACGGCGCGATGCGGCTCGGGCGGCGCGCCCGCGCGCTCGGCGCCGCGAGCCTCGGCGTCGCCGCGATCTTCCTCGCCACGTCGGTGGCCTACTTCCTCCCCGCGACGTGGCAGAAGCCCCCCGTTCGCCGCCCGACAGACATCGGCGATCTCACCCACATTCCGCCGCTCGCACCGGTGCCGAGCGTCGCGCCGAGCGTCGCGATCCCGCGCTTTCGGCTGCGCTGAACGAGCCCGCGCGCATCGCACAAAACGTCGGAGCCCCCGCGTGTCGCCACGCGAGGGCCCCGCACGATCACGCTCCGATCAGTTGGTCGGGCAGCCCTGGATCGCCGTCGCGAACGCGACGCAGTCGGGGTTGCCGCTGCAGGAGCTGTTCGCCGCGGTCATGCACGCGTCGCTGCTGCCGAGCGCGCCCACGCAGGTGTTGCAGGCCGCGGCAGGCGTCGCGGTCGAATTCGAGCAGATCGGGTCGGCGCCGTTCGAGCACTGCGAGTAGCAGGCGCCCGAGCTGGTGCAGGCGGCGCAGTGCCAGAACTGGTCGACGACCCCGACGTACGCCTGCGCGCCCGCCTGGCACGCGGTCTTCTGGCCGTAGCACTGCGCGCACGCCTGGAAGTTCGCCGAGCCATCGCAGGTCGCGTCGGTCGAGCAGCTGCCGCCGCCCGAGCCGGTGTCGGTCGTGCCCGAGCCCGAGTCGGTCGCCTGCGAGCCGCTGTCGGTCGTCGTGACGTGACCGGTGTCCGTACCGCTGTCGGTCTTGGTGATGACGGTGGTGCCGCCCGAGGAGCTGGAGCAGCCGAACGCACCGAAAGCGCCGGCGACGATGGCAAGGGCAAAGAAACGATCGAGCTTCATGGGAATCTCCTGCGGAGTGCGGCGGCGCGTGGTCCGGCCGGAATGCTGCTGAGCGGCGCGGTGTTGGTGAAGTGCGCCGCGCGTGTGCGCGGAGTAGCAACATCCCCCACGGTGGGTCAACGCCGCATTCGGCCCAGGCGGATTCATCCGCGCGGAACGGGCATCAGAATGCCGTCAACAGCCGGTTCGCGGGGGGGTACCGCGGAGCTCGCCCGCCCTCCGCATGGACGCCGACGTCCATAGATGGACAAAAAAGAGAAGCTCCCACCACACCCGCTTTCCGCTACCGTTGCTGCCTTCCGGCCCTGGCGGGGTTCACGGCGCGCTGTCGGTGAGAGCACGAACGTCTCTTCGACGGCCGTCTTCGCCTCGCGGCGACGACGTGCACGGACCATAGGCGCGCAGGGCTAGCCGCGCAAGCTCGACTTCACCGCGTCCACGGCCTCGCTTTCGCGTTGACAACGAGGGGCCGCCGGTTGCACAACGCGCGACGGAGAGATGACCGAGCGGTTGAAGGTACCTGATTCGAAATCAGGCGTACCCGGAAGGGTACCGGGGGTTCGAATCCCCCTCTCTCCGCCAGCAGCGCTGGACCACTGAAGGGGCGGCTCTCGGGTCGCCCCTTCGATCCTTTCGGCGCGCGACCCTCGAAGCTCGTCTCCGCGGGTGGCGAACCGAACGGATCGTGGGGCTCGCCCCCTCATGGCCCCGCACCGCTTGGAGAGGTGACCGAGTGGCCGAAGGTGCACGACTGGAAATCGTGTGTATCGAAAGGTACCGCGGGTTCGAATCCCGCCCTCTCCGCTAACCCATCGAGGCATTCCATGCCTCGAATCAAGGCAGATACTCCGTTGCATCGTGCTCGCTCTTCGCCGCCGCCTTCGGCTTCGAGGCCAGCGGATCGTCGATGCTCGCCGGTAGCTTCCACTCCTGATCGAAGAAGCCCGCGGCGAGGGCGCTGCCGAACGAGAGCAGCTGCTGCCCGCGCGCCGGCGCGAGGCTCGCGTCCCACACGACGAAATCGGGGAGCAGCTCCGGCAGGCTGATCGCGCGGAACGTCCCGAGCGCGTCGGCCCCCTCGATCACCAGCACGTACTTGTCGTGAGCCTTCGGGTGCGGGTAGACGAACGCCGCGCCGAGCTGCGGCCCCTTCAGGGTGCGCTCGCCGACGTGGACGCCGTCGGCGTCGAGGCGCAGCGGCAGCTCCTTCTCGATCGCGGCGAGCAGCCGGTTGGACCGGGCGTTGCCGACGAGCACGAGCGACCTCGGCGGCGCGGCCTCGGGGTCGAGCTCGGTGTCCTTCACGATCGGGTAGTCGACGTCGGTGCCCCAACGGATCTTCGCGAACGAGCGCGCGACCTCGAGGTTCGCGGTGGTGAGCGCCGGGTCCTGCGTGCCGTAGACGAAAAGCAGCGGCTCGTGCCAGACGTCGCGGATCGGCCCCGCGATGCGCCCCTGCTTGCGGAGGCCGTCGCTCGGCGCAGGCCCCGCCTTCCAGCCGCTCCCCTCGCGGTGCACGAGCAGCGGCGCTGCGGCGGCGAACGCGAGCCTCTCGCCGCCGATCGCGACCGTGACCGCGCCGTCGAGCAGGGCCGGATCACGATCGAAGCGCAGCGCGTCGAGCCCCCTCGCCCGCACCGTCACCTTGTGCCTGTCGGCCACCGTCGCGTCGACCACCCCCCACGCGCTCGACGACGCCATCCGATCGACGTGCACCCACGCGTCGTCGCCGAAGCGCGCGCGCGCCGTGCGGAAGTGCACGCGCCGTGGGTGCGGGTCGCGTCGTCGGTGATCGAACCACTTCACCTGCGCGAGCCCCTCGTACGCATAACCCCACACGTCGTGCCCGAGGTCGGGGTGCTCGTGCTTGATCGAGAAGCCGAGCTTCTCGTACGCCTTGATGAGCGCGCCGCTGTTCTCCTCGGGCGGGTCGTGCTTGCCGTGGATCACGAGCAGCGGCAGGCGCGCGCCGTTGTCGGCCCACATGACGTTCGAGCGCTCCTCCAGGAGGAACGTCTCCCACGGCCGCTGGGGGCGCCCCTGGACGTCGCGGCGAACGAAGTACGAGTGGTAGCCGCAGAGCGGCTCGCTCGCGGCGAACACGTCGGGGTGATGCAACGGGATCGCGGCGGCGCCGATGCCGCCCATCGAGTAGCCGGTGACGTACACGCGGTCGTCGTCGATCGCCGGCCAGCGCGCCTTGGCCCACGCGATCGCGTCGAGGACCTCCTCCTCGCCGAGCTGGCGGTACATCGCGTTGCCGTGCGCGTCGGGGGCGAGCACCAAGCCGTCGAACGACTCGGGCACCCTCGCCGCGCCCATGCCGCGATCGAGCACGAGGTGCGAGGCGTTCCAGACGTCGCCGCCGAAGAAGACGCGCATCATCGCCATGGGCCCGCCGTCCATGCCGTGGAGGCCGACGTAGAGCGGCACCTTCTTCGCTTTGCCCTTGCCGCCGAGGGCGCCCTTCGGGACCTCGACGACGATCGCCTGCGGCTTGCCGTCGGCGCGCGCGCGGTGCGCGTAGCGGAAGACGCCCGCACGCTGGGCGATCGGATCTCTGCCCTGCTCGGCGAGCGCCGACATCGCATCGAGCTCGGCGGCGTCGGCGAGCTGCTGGGCGACGTCGCCGTCGCCGCGCGTGACGAAGCCGGCGAGGCGATCGGACAGGTACTCGAGGCTCGCCGCCACGTCGTCGGCGAGCGCGGCGGGGCGCCCCTCCTTGGCCCACCTCGCGAGCAGGGCGTGGGCGCGCACGATCGCACCGCGCACCTTCGCGCGCGGGTGGAAGGCGCCGTCGACGCGGCGGCCGCCGATCTCGACGCGCAGCACGAGATCCCTGGCGTCGGCCTCCTGCTCAGCGAGCTCGGTCTCGGCGAGCGTCGCCGCCAGCTCGGCCGTCGCGCGCGCGCCGATGGTGATCGCTCCGAGCTTCTTCTCGGGGACGAGCGCGGCCGCGCCGTCGAGCAGGCTCGCCGTCGCCTCGAGCGGCACGTGCAAGGGCGCGCCCTCGGGGTACTTCACGAGCACGCCGAGGCGGTAGCCCCGGTCGGTCGGCTCGCGCAGCACGCGCACCCACGAGAGATCGGCCGCGAGCTCGCGCGCGGCCGAGACGGGCGCGCCCGGCAGCAAGAGCCGCACGCCGAGCGGCGGCTCCAGCGACTCGTCGACCACGCGCGCGCGAAAGAGCCACGCGCCGTCGCGCTGGTG
The DNA here is from genome assembly GCA_021783935.1 of Myxococcales bacterium. Classification (GTDB taxonomy): domain Bacteria; phylum Myxococcota_A; class Polyangia; order Polyangiales; family JADJMO01; genus CAIXWQ01. The sequence goes on from JAJXTK010000221.1 coordinate 5,523, forward strand.
GAGCTTGAAGACGACCGCGTGATCGCCCGCCGCGAGGTCGAGCGGCACGAAGTCGTCGTCGTCGCGGAAGGGGCGCGCGGCGTCACGGCGAAACGCGCTCTTGCCGTCGACGAGCACCTCGACGCCGTCGTCGACGCCGAGCAGCAGCACGAGCCGCTGCGCCGTCGGCAGGCGCAGCACGCCGCCGAGGTAGCCGATCGCGGCGCGGCCGTCGGTCGGCATCACGCGCTCGAGGTCGATCGGGCCGTCGCCGCTCCTCGCGAGCGACCAGCGCGCCTCCTCGGGGTGGAAGCCGCGCCATTTTCCAGCCGTTCTTCCGCCATCGGGGCTCGGATCGCGCACGCCGACGTCGACCTTGGTCGCGATCGCCCCGCCGTATTTCGGCGAGAGCGCGTGATCGTCGAGCCCGGGCGCGCCTGCCTCGACGCCGCCGTCGGCCGTGCTCGCCGGCGGGCGCCACGACGTCGCCTCGGCGAGCGCACGATCTTTGTCGTCGAGCACGAAGGGGCCGAGCGCGAGCCACGCGCCCAGATGCCCCTCGGGACCGGGCGCCAGGCCGACCCCCTCTTTGGGATCGATCTCCGCGACCTTCACCGAGGGCTCGGGGTCGATCGGCGGCGCGACCGAGGCGATCGCGCGAGGGGCGGACGAGGAGGCGATCGCCGTCGAGGGGACGCCGTGCGGCACGATGATCGTCTGCGCGCCACGCGTGCCGCACGCCGACGCGATCGCGACGAGCGCGACCACCACCACGCTCGCGAGGTTCGACGCGGGTCGCACGCGCGGAGGTTCCACGGACGCGCCCGGCGCGGCAAGTTCCCACGCTCCTCGGGTCATGGAAGAGTCCGCCGCATGTCGTCGAAGAGGCTCTTCGCCGTCGGGCTCGCCTTCGCGTGCGCAGACGCGATCGCCTGCGCCGGCGCGCCCGCGCCGAAGCCGCCCGCGCCGCCCACCGCCTCCTCGCCCGCCAAGGCTGCGCCCCAGAGCGGCGCGCTCTTCGCGTCGGTGCGCGACGCGCTCTTGCCGATCGGCTGCTACGACGCCGGCAAGCGCGCGTGGGGCGCGGGCGCCGCGTGCACCTCGCTCGTGCCGAAGGGGGCGCGCGTCGCGCTGGAGGCAGGGGCGCCCCGCGCGATCGTCGGCGACGAAGCGCCCGACCTCGGCTGCGATCTCGGCCCATTGCTGCGCACCGACGGGCCGTCGATGGGCTACGCCGCTTGGCCGCTCGACCTGCGCGCGACGGTGCGGCTCGAGCCGCCGCGGCGCGGGCTCGAGCGGCCGCCGCCGCTCTCGGCCGAGGACGGCGCCAAGATCGCCGCGCAGCTGAAGGGCCCGGACGCGCCCGGCGTCGAGCCGCTCGAGGGCTCGGTCGTGGCGACGCTCGATCTCGACGGCGACGGCAAGGACGATCGCGTGCTCGTCGTGCACCTGGCGCCCGCGGCGCCGCACGCGCGCTTCGGCTTCGTCGGCGCGCTGTTCGTCGCGCGGTCGGCCGCCGGCCGCGTCGACCTCGTGACCGCCGAAGAGGGGGCCGAGCTCGAGCTTCGGGGCACGCTCGACGTCGATCGCGACGGCGTCCGCGAGCTCTGGTGGCGCGCGAGCGTATGTGAGGACGACGGGCCGAGCGAGACGCTGAGCGAAGGGCTCGCGCACCTCGCGAGCGACCGCGTCGAGCGCGTCGGCGAGGTCGTGGTGGGAGGCCAGGGGACGTGCGCGTCCGACTGGCTCGAGAGCCCGTAGGCTCACTCGAGCAAGCTCGGCTGCCGCACGCTGCGCACGTAGGCATCGACGTCGAAGCGCTTCTTGAGCGCGCCGAGCCCCATCGGCCGCACCTTCCCGAAAACGGGCCGCTCGGGGAAGGGCTGATCGTGCAGGCCGAAGCACCAGCCGACGCCGGCGTAGGTGTTCGGATCGCGCCCGTCGAGCGCGTAGCGGTCCATCGCGCGACGCGCGAAGTCGAAGGCGAGGCGCGGCTCGGGCAGCAGCACGAGCAGGCGCTTGCCCCAGTACATGCGCATCACGTTGTGGATGCGCCCTCGCTCCAAGAGCTGCCGCTGCGCCGCGTCCCACACCGGATCGCGGCTCTCTGCGCGCTCGAGGGCCTCGACGCCGGCGGCCTCGGGGCGGGCGTCGGCGGCGTGCGCCTCGAGCGTGGCGCGCGCCCAGGCGGGCACCCCTTCCCACGCGGCGTGCCGCACCTCGCGCGCGGCGTGGTTGAAGGCGAGCGCTCGGCGGACGATCAGCTGCTCGAGGAAGGGGGCGCGCGCCGCCTCGGCGAGCGCCTCGCGCGCCGCGATCGCGCACCGGCGCGCGGAGATCGCGCCGAAATGCAGGTACGGCGACAGGCCGCTGGTCTGGTCGGCGAGCACGTCGTCGCGCGCCTCGGCGTAGTGGCGCCCCTGGCGGGCGAGGAAGTCGCGCAGGCGCGCCTCGGCCGCGCGCGCGCCGCCGGGGCGATCGGCGATCGGACGCACGGCGTGATCGACGTCGCACGCGGCGACGGCCCCCTCGAGGTCGGCCCGCGCGAGGTCCTGCGGCTCGAAGGGCCAATCGATCTCGGCGCGGCGGCGCGGCTCGATCTCGGTCACCGGCGCGAGGTGCTCGTCGAGCAGGCGCGCGAGCTTCGGGCGGAGCGTGCGCGCCGCGACCTCGTGCGCGGGCAGGCGCGCGAGCGGCACGATCGCGAGGTCGTCGACCGTGAGGTAGGCGCACGCGCAGCGCGCGGCCGCGCGCGCGTTCTGGGTCGGAAAGACGAAGCTCGGGTGCTCGTCGCTCACGACCAGCGCGGCGCGCGCGAAGACCTTGGCCGCGACGCCGCGCGCCTCGGTGGCCGTGCGCGGGAGGAAGAAGCCATGCGCGATGCCGCGCCCCTCGAGGGCGAGCGCGCTGTCCCGCGCGCACGCGAGCGAGAAGGCGTGGAAGCGATCGCTCGCGAAGGGGTAGTCGGGGCGCAGCGCCTCGTAGACGACGACCGGGAGATCGAGCTCGTTCGCGCGCGCGACGGCGAGCTCGAGCGCCGGATTGTCGACCGCGCGGCGCGCCGCCTGGCACCAGTAGACGACGTAGTCGCCGCGCCGCGCGGGGCGATCGTTCCAGGCCCGCACGCGCGGGTCGTCGTCGCGCACGTTCGCGGTCTTGGGGCTCACGGCGCCTCTCCGACCGCGACGATCGCGTCGTCGACCACGACGGCGCGCGCGAGCGGCGCAGAGGCCCGCGCGCCCGGCCAGACCACCACGTCGCGCAGCGCCCCCGCTCCTTCCACGGTGGACCCCGCGCCGACCACCGCGCGCTCGAGCGTGACCGCGCCAGCGACGCGCGCCCCCTCGAGCACCAGCGACGCGCGATCGCGCAGCTGCGCCAGGTTCGCGGCCAAGTAGCTCGCGACGTCGCCGATGTCGTGCCAGCCGCCGCGCCACTCGACGGCCCGCAGCGTGAGCCCTCGCGCGAGCGCCGGCAGATACACGTCGCCGACGAGGCAGCCGAGCGCCGGGGCGCGCTCGACGAGCGAGCGATCGAGCACGTGCACCGCCGAGAAGAGCGCGCCGAACGCCTCGTCGCCGAGCGCGTCGAAGCGCTGCGCCCGCAGCCGCACGACGCGCCCGTCGGCCGCGACGCCGACGTTGCCGTGGCCCGGCGCGCCGACGTCGTGGATCGCCAGCGCCG
>JAJXTK010000222.1 GCA_021783935.1 Myxococcales bacterium
ACGCCGAGGCACGGTTGCCTGCGCGCGTTCGCGCCACGCGATCTCCCTTCCCCCGCACCGCGGGGGAAGGGCGGGGATGGGGGCTGTAACAGCGACGATCGCGCTCAGGGCGGGATCCCGACCCGCGGGGCCTGACCGCCGCCGCCGCACCCGAAGCCGCCGCCGCGCCCGCCGCCGCACCCGAAGCCGCTGCCGCGCCCGCCGCCGCCCCCGCCGCCGCCGCCGCCGCCCTCGGTCGCCGCTGCTACGCTCATCCTTCGATGCCACCTTCGATCGTCTCGCGGCTTGCGCACGTAGGCGCGGCCGCATCGCCGCCGGCCGCCGCCGGCGCCTGGTGGGACACCCTGCCGATCGACTTCGCCGACCAGCGCGAGCCCTTCGAGCTCGATCTGCTCGATCGCCTGCGCGTCGCCGGCTCCGCGGCCTTCGACGTCGCGCTGCGCACCCTCGGCGCGAGCCTCGTCGGCGCGCTCGCCTTCCCGCTCGGCTATCACCCCGCCGCCATGCGCGAGGCCATCCGCTCGCGCGAGGTCTACGAGCCGCTCGCGATCGCCGGCGATCCGCGCCGCTTCTTCGTCGCGCCCGAGAAGGGGGTGCGCCTGCACGCGAAGAAGGCGCTCAAGCCGCTCTTCTCGCCCCGCGACGGCGTGTGCGAGGACGTCTACTTCGAGAGCGCCTTCACGCCGGTCGATCCCGCGCTCCGCGAGTCGTACGCGCGCAATCACGCCAACGTCCGCGCCCACGCCCGCTACTGGCGCCACCACCACGGGCCGCGGCCGACGGTCATCGCGATCCACGGCTTCTCCGCCGACCTCTACTACCTCAACGAGTGGTTCTTCTCGCTCCCCTGGCTCTACGAGCAAGGGTTCGACGTGCTGCTCTTCACGCTCCCGTTCCACGGGCGGCGCAAGGGGAGGCTCGCGCCGTTCTCCGGGCACGGCTTCTTCGCCGGGGGCGCGCCGCGCATCAACGAAGCCTTCGCGCAGGCGGTCCACGACCTGCGCGCGTACGTCGATTGGCTCGAGGACGTGCGTGGCGTCTCCAAGGTCGGCGTCACCGGCGTGAGCCTCGGTGGCCTCACCGCCTCGCTGCTCGCGACGGTCGAGGACCGGCTCGCCTTCGTCGTCCCGAACGTGCCAGTGGTCTCGATCGCCGATCTGGTCATGGAGTGGGAGCCGATCGGGATCGCGACGCGCGCGACGCTGCGCCTCACGCGCACGACGGTCCGTGACGCGCGGCGGCTGCTCGCGGTCTCGACCCCGCTGACGTGGCCCTGCGCGGTGCCGCACGAGCGCCGGCTCATCATCGGCGGCATCGGCGACAGGCTCGCGCCGCCGAAGCACGCGCGGCTGCTCTGGGAGCACTGGGGGCGCTGCAGGCTGCACTGGTTTCCGGGCAGTCACCTGGTGCACCTCGATCGCGGCGCCTACCTCCTCGACATCAAGGACTTCCTCGACGACATCGGCTTCCGCGAGCGATCGCGCGGCTGACGCCGCGAGCGGCGACGTCGTCGCCTAGAACAGCGACGGGACCGTCTTCGCCAGCCACGCGCGCGACCGATCGCGAAGCGCCGGCGCGGCGACGGGCCGATAGAAATCCCCCCACGTCTTCAGCGCCTGCTCGGTGCAATACGGCGAGGGGAGCCCGTCTTGCCACTCGAGATAGCGGCGGTAGTGCGCGTGCCCCGCGTCGGCGATGCGCTGCGCCTCGTCGAGGTGGTCGAGGTAGTAGCGGACCTTGTCGACCAGATCCGACAGATCGGGCGCGAGCTCGACGTAGTGGGTGCCCGCCTCGAGCCCGCCGTGGATGAAGTCGACCGCCCGGATCGGCATCGTGAGGGTGAGGCAGCGAAACGCGAGCCCTTCGTAGAGGCGATAGGTGAGCTTGTGGTTGCCCCAGGGCGCGAGGCAGATCTTGGTGTCGCGCAGCCGCTTGGCGTGCTCGGCCGGCGTGATCTTGTCGACGAGCAGGTCTGGCTCGGCGACGTACTCCTTGACCGTGTGCGGGAGGATGCCGCCTTCGAACGGCAGCCCGGAGGCGCGCATGAGCCGCACCGTCACGTCGCGGGCGTTGCGGCCGTCGGGGAGCGTGTTGGGCCCCGCGGTGCGCGTGCCGCGGAACATGCTCGCGCGCGAGCGCTCGGCCAGGGGCCTGCCCGCCGACGGGACGAGCCGCTCCATCATCGGCGGCGTGAGCGCGATCCGATCGCGCACCGCCTCGGGGATCTTGCCCTTGTCGGCCGGCCAGTGGTTGCGCAGGAAGAGCCGGGCGCGCGCGAGGATCTCCTCGGGGAGGCGCTCGAAGAACATGCTCTCGGCGTCGCACAGCTGGAAGACCACGATCTCGCCGCGGAAGGCATCGATTTGCCGGCGCAGCGTGGCGTCGAAGGGCAGGCGCCAGTCCCAGCCGAGACCGACGAACCACACGTCGACGTCGCGCGGCGGCGGCGTCCCCTGCTTGCCGTGCACGACGACGTGGTGTCGTCGCACCAGCGCGCCCCGGACGTCGCGGGCGCGCTCGCGCGTCAGGCGATCTTCCTCGGTGAAGTAGCAGCGCATCTCGGCGGTGTTCGTAGGCCAGCAGGTCGGGCGGCGCCAACGCGCTCCGCGCAACGAGCCCCCCGCGCCCGAGCGCGCCGCGGCGGCACGCGCCGCGCCGACGACCAGATGCCGGCGCCACCTCGCGTCGCCGCCGCCCTTGTGCGCGCCGACCCTGCGGGGTGTGCGGCGTGATGTGACATTTATTGTTTCTTGACGCGCGTTCGCCTGGTCCGCCTCGTGCGTGTGCGCGAACCTAAGCTCCGCCGTCGACGCGTGCGCAACCCGTGCTCGCTCGCGGGAGGAGCACCCATGCACGGACGCACCCGACGACGCCTCGCCGTGATCCTGCCGCTGGCGGCCGCCTGGGCGCTCGCGGGCTGCGGGGCCGCCGCGAGCCAGGACAAGACCGACGGCACGCGCGACGCTCAGGGAGACACCTCGCTCGTGGTCGACGCAGGGTCCGATCTGGGCGCCGTGGACGCCTTCGGCGACGTGATCATGCTCGATGGCAGCGCGCCGAGCTGCGGCTCGACGAGCCAGGACCAGGCCGGCTGTCCGTGCGCGACCGCCGGCGCCACGCGCGCGTGCTTCAACGGCCCCCCCTCGGCGCGACACGTCGGCGCCTGCAAGGACGGCACGCAGACGTGCATCGGCGACGGCGAGTTCTCGGCCTGGAGCGCGTGCAGCGGCGCGACGCTCCCCGCGGCCGAGAGCTGCACGACCAGCGCCGATCTGAACTGTAACGGCCTCGTCGGCTGCAAGGACCCGGAGTGCGCGTCGGCGGCCGCCTGCAACACGGCGTGCGCCAACGGCGCCACGCGCTCCTGTTACACCGGGCCCGCGGGCACCGCCGGCGTCGGCGCGTGCAAGGCGGGCACGCAGACCTGCTCGAGCGGCAAGTGGGGCACCTGCACCGGCGAGGTGTTGCCGACGACCGAGAACTGCAGCGACGCGCTCGATCACAACTGCAACGGCCTGCCGGGCTGCCTCGATCTGTTCTCGTGCGTGCTCTCCCCGGCGTGCCAAGAGAAGTGCAAGTCGCCGCTCGACAACGGCTGCGTCTGCCCGCAGGGGAGCGGCGACACGGCGACGTGCCCCGATGGCTTCTTCGGCGTCTACGGCGGCACGCTCCCGCCGGTCGTCGAGTGCTGCCCGTGCACCGCCAGCGACTGCGGCAACGCCGGCTGCTGCGCCGAGAGCGTGTGCGCCGGCAGCTCCCAGTGCGCCGGGCTCACCTGCAAGCCGCTGCCGGCCTCGTGCAACGGGCAGGTCAACGCCGACTGCGACGACTTCACCGAAGACTGCGACGAGCCGTGCTGCAAGTGCACGAATTGTCCTTGAGACGGCCTCGCTTCGCGAGGCCTACGAGGGGGAGCGAGGCGCCGCTCCCCCTCGTGCTCCCCCAGCGCACGTGAAGAGCGCGCGGCTGTTCGCGATGGCCCCTACTCGCCGAACGTCTCGTCGACCTCGCCGCTGTTCTGCAGCTCGCTGCCGCTCGTCTGCGGGGCGATCGACAGCGGCTTCGTGAGGTAGAAGTGGAGGTTCGTCTCGGCCGGTAGCTCGACCGGGATCGCGACCGGGGGCGGGCCGCCGCCGATCGCCTGGGAGGTCAGCTCGGCCGGCAGCGGCGGGTAGACGTCGACGGCGAGCACTTCGGGATCCATCGGCTCGCGCGCGACCACGCGCGCCGACTCGATGTGGATCAGCTGCGCGTGCACCGGGTAGAGCCGGCCGTTGATCACGACGCCGTCGAACTGCAGCGCGATGCGGTTGACCCCGTCGCGATCGACCGCGACGACGTGCCCGCGGAGCTCGGCGCCGCGAGCGGCGACGACGCGCCCGTCGTCGGACACCAGCGGCGCGACGAGGTGCGCCCAGATGAGCTCCTGCGGGCGCGCGCGCACCGACGAGAGCGGCTGATCGAGCCGCGCGTCGAAGGCGCGGCCCGCGGGGACCGTCGTGACCTGCACCGCCTCGTCGACGGAGCCCGACGAGGTCGCCGTCACGGGCGCCCGGGTCTGCGTCGTCGTGCAGGCGAAGCCGAACAGGACGACGAGGGCCGACAGCACCACGGACGAGCGGGCGAATTGCGAGCGCATGTCCGACCGTCGAGCGACGGGCGTGCCAGCGCCAGGTGGCACCGCACGTCACGCCGCTCGACGAGACGAACGCCTCGCGTCCGCGCGCGATCAGTTCGAGATGAAGATGCGCGTCTCTCGCGCCGGGATCGTCACCGTCGCGCCGCTCGCGCCGCCGACGAGGAGCTCGTTGCCCGAGGCGGGCAGGCCGCTCACCGACTGATCGGCGTCGCCGCGGTTGATCGCCACGTACACCGTGTCGGTGCCGTCGCTCATCGAGTAGACCCAGGTGTCGGTGCCGACGTTGATCGTCGTGCGGTTGCCGTGCCGCAGCGCCGGGTGCGCGGAGCGGATCGACAGCAGCTTCGCGACGCGGTCGTGGAGCCACTGCTGATTCGTGCTCAGCCCCGAGAACATCATGTCGCGGCGGTTGTCCGGGTCGCCCGCGCCGGGCAGGCCGATCTCGTCGCCGTAGTAGATGAGCGGCGCCCCCTTGTTGGTGAGCAGCACCGCGAAGCCGTTGGCGACGCGCTGGAAGTTGTTCATCGAGGTCGGCAGCGTCGGCTGGTTCGACCACGAGTTGTTCTTCGCGCCGTTGTCGTACTCGTCCCACGGCGCCGTGTCGGCCGCGAGGTTGATGACGCGCCCCATGTCGTGGTTGCCGATGAAGGGGCTCATCACGGCGGCGGCGCCGTAGTAGCCGTCGTTCGAGTCCATGAAGTTGCGCAGATCGCTCATGGCCATGTTGCGCATCAGCACGGCCTTGACCACGTTCAGCCGCTCGGGGAAGTCGAACTGCCCATCGAGCTTGCTCGACGGATCGATGAACGACTTGATGAAGTCGCGGTTCGAGAAGTCGTAGGTCTCGCCGACCATGTAGAAGCGCTGCTGCGTGGTCGGCACGACGCTGGTCTGGATCTGGCTGCGCAGCTGCGTGAGCCAGCTGCCGTCGACGTGCTTGATCGCGTCGAGCCGCAGCCCGTCGACGCCGGTCTGCTGGACCCACCACATCACGTTGTTCACGCTGTAGTCGCGCGCCGCCGAGACCGTGTAGTTCCAGTGCGGCAGGTAGTCGGTGAACCAGCAGTACTGGTCCGCCCCGCCCGAGCCCCACGGCGGCGGGTCGCCCCACGGGCACGCGGACGAGCCGCACACGCAGCTCTGGCCGCTCGAGTTCGTCTCCGGGAAGAACCAGTCGGGGTGCGTCGTGTAGAGCGAGCTGTCCTTCTGCACCTGCACCATCGCGTAGTCGAAGAGCACGCGGAGCTTCGCGGCGTGCGCGGCCGTGACGAGCCCCTTGAGCTCCGCGAGCGTGCCGAAGCGCGGCTCCGGCTGGTCCGGGTTCATCGGCCAGTAGCCGTGGTAGGCGGAGTAGTAGTGCGTGTCGCCGCCGGTCCCGAGCCCGGCGAACTGATCGGCGTTCTGCACCGGCACGGTGATCCAGAGCGTGTTGACGCCGAGCGTGGTGAAGTAGCCCGACTGGATCTTCTGGGTGACGCCGGCCCAGTCGCCGCCGTGATAGGCGGCTGGCGCCTGCACGTTGGGGATTGAAGGGCCGTCGTTGCTCGGATCGCCGTTGAAGAAGCGATCGACGAACACGAAGTAGATGACCGCGTCGCGCCAGTCGTAGCTGCCCGCCGGGAACTGCGGCTCGGCGCAGGTCCAGTCGACGCAGGTCGTGGGCGACAAGAGGCTGTTGAGCGTCGCGCTGCCGGGCGAGGAGGGGACCGTCTGCGGGTTGGCGGGGTCGGTCCACCAGTCGGCGGCGTTGGCGCAACCGTTGACGCAGAACTTGTACTGGACCGGCTGGTTGTACGGGATCGGCACGGTGACCGACCACGTCGAGCCGACCTTCGTCATCGGATCGCCCTTGGTCCACGCGTCCGATCGGTAGTCGCCGCGCAGCTCCACGGTGTTCTGCCCCGCGACGTACGCGAGCGTGAAGGCGTGCGCGCAGCGCTTGAGATCGTCGCCGCACTGCGGCCGCGTGTCGGGCGGGTTGGTGTCGGCCGGGCTCGTCGTCGTGTTGCCGTCGGCGTAGCCGTAGCCGTAGCCGTCGCCGCTCGTGCTCGCGTCGCCCGGATCGAAATAGGCGTCGGGCGCAGGCGGGACCGCCGTCGGCTGGACGTCGCTCGTGCACCCCGTCGTCGACGCGAGGAGGCCCAGGGGAGCGAGCGCGAAGAAGGCTGCTAGGGGGGGACGGCGCATGGCGACACTCTGCTCCGAGTTACGCTCGCTGTCGAGGCGGGCTGGGTCAGGATCGGGTGGGACAAATGTCCGTTGGAGAAACCAATACGCGCACGCTCCAGGGCTGCGCGCCGAGGTGCGCGCGTCCGGCCTGAAGCTGGGCCGGCGGGCCGCCGAGCAGGTCGACCCACGTCGCGTCGGCGATGCCGGGGAGGGGCACCGTCATGCCGCTCGGGTCGTCCCTCGTGAGCGCGACGAGTGCGCGGTGCCCGGCGCCGTCGTCGCGCAGCAACGCCCAGTGGTCGGCGTCCACCAGGAGCGTTCGCAGGCTCCCGCGCCGCAGCGCCGGCGAGCACGCCCGCGCGCGCCCGAGGGCCTGCACGCTCGCGCGAAGCGCGCGCTGATCGGCCGAGAGGTCCGCCTCGGCGGGGTAGACGCGACGCACGTCGGGGTCGCCGCCTCCCGCGAGGCCGACCTCGTCGCCGTAGTAGATGATCGGCGCCCCCGGCACGGTGAAGAGCACCCCGAACGCGACGGCCTCCCTGCGGTACACCATCGGATCGGTCGGCTGCGGCGCCGCGGTGAACCCATCGCCGCCCGCCTCGCCGGCGGCGACCGACGAGAAGCGCGGCACGTCGTGGTTGCCGAGGACCTCGGCCATCACCGCGCCCGCGTCCCCCCACGCCGCGACGCCCGCGGCGAAGGCGGCCTCGAGGTCGATCATGCTCTCGTCGCCGGTCGCCAAGACGCGCCGGAGCGTCCACAAAAACGGGTAGTCGAACTCCGAGTCGAGCCCGAGCGGCCCGAGGTAGTAGCGCAGCTCCTCTTGGGCCCCTTCGCCGACGTACGTCTCGCCGAGCATGAACGTCGTGTTGCCCGGGTGATCGAAGCGCGCGCGCGCCTCGGCGGCGATCCGGCGCGTGGCCGCGCGCGGCATCATCGGCACCGCGTCGATGCGCACGCCGTCGCCGTCGAAGCGGTCGAGCCAATAGACGACGTCGCTCGACATCTGCCGCGCGGCGTCGGCGCTCCACCAGTCGAGATCGGCCAGATACGGGGTGAACCAGCAGTCCTGGATGTGGGTGACCCAGTCGCAGGGCGGGTTGCCGCACACGCACGAGTCGGGCGCGTCCTCGTGGTTGAACCAGCGGTCGGTCTTGTGCTCGACCCAATAGGGGTGCTCGACGTGCACGTGGTTGGGCACCACGTCGAACAGCACGCGCATGCCGCGCGCGTGGGCGGAGGCCACCAGCGCGTCGAGGGCCGCTTCGCCCCCTTGGCGCGGCGAGACGGTGCGCGGCTCGGCCGGCCAGTAGCCGTGGTAGCCCCAGTAGGTGCGCCCGTCGGAGCCCGGCCAGCCGTCGTCGGGGTTCTGATAGAGCGGCGAGAGCCAGAGCGTGTTGACGCCGAGCGCGGCGAGCTCCCCCGACTCGATCGCGAGGCGCACGCCGTCGAGCTGTCCGCCCGCGAAGTTCGAGAGCGGCGTCGGCGCGGCGAGCGGCCCGCCTTGCTCGTCGCGGAAGCGATCGACGACGACCTGGTAGATCACCGCGTCGCGCCAGTCGAAGGTGCGATCCTCGATCCACGCCGTCGCCCGCGCGTCGTCGGCCGCGACGCCGGCGACGTCGCGCGCGGTGATCGTGACCACGCTCTTTCCCGGGGGCAGGGCGCCGGTGAGCACGACGGCGCCGGTGTTCGCGTCGACCTGCGGCGTGAGCGCCTCGCCCGCGCGCGTCAGCGCCTGCACGGAGCTCGAATCGATCGGCGCCCCCGATCGCGCAGTCAGGAACGTCGCGCGGATCGTCGCCCCCGCGCCGCTCGTCTGCACGGCGTCGACGCGCACCGCGGGGAGCTCGCAGCTCGGCGCCTCGAGGAGCGTGACCTCGTGGCCGTCGTGCATCAGCTCAGGGCCGACGCCGGGGTCGGTGTGCCAGACGCCGTCTTCGACGATCGCGTACGCCTGCTCGCCGGGCGGCGGCTCGAAGGTGACCGTCCGCCAGCCGTCGGCGCGTCCGGCCGGCAGCGCGAGCCCGGGCTCCGACCAGCCGCTCCAGCTCGTCACCAGCTCGACCGACGCGGCGGCGCGCGCGGGCAGGTACCAGACGGTGTGCGAGCAGTCGCGCTTGGGCGGCGCCGCGGGTGACGATGCGTGGCACGCGACGTTCGCGAGCGCAGCCACGCCGAGCATCAGGCGCGCGAAGGGGCGCACGACTCGAGAATCTCCCTTCGCGCCGCGCACTCGGCACGACTCCAGCAGAAGATCAGTGCTCCATTTTGATTTATTTCATGTCCGTGACAATTGCATTCGTTGGTTACACGCGCGGCCGCGGAGGCCCTTCGAGTG
>JAJXTK010000223.1 GCA_021783935.1 Myxococcales bacterium
CGAGCGACGCGTTGGCCGACGCGCCGCGCGCGGGCGAGGTAGGCGCGCCCGACGCCGCGAGCGACGCGGGGCCCACGCGCGTCCGCGATCCGAACGCGCTCGCCGGCGGGCTCGCGGGGCTCGCGCCGCCCGGCAAGGACGTCAACGTCAGCATGGTGCTGCGCATCGATCACATGCGCACCCACCCGCTCGCGCCCGAGGTCGCGCCGCTGCTGATGCGCATCGAGCAGTGGCGTCCGTTCTTCGAGCACACCGGCCTCGAGCCGATGCGCGACGTCGACGTCCTCTACACCTTCGGCCCGAAGTTTCGCGAGACCTCGCGCGTCACCGCGGTGGTCGTCCACAACCGCGACGACGCGCTCTTCTCGACGGTCCTCGACGGCGTGATGGGCAGGCTCGGCGGCACGCCGATCGGGGCCCCCGAGGTGCGCGCTTGGCGCGTCACGCTCGACAAGGCGCCGCGTGTCTTCGTGCAGCTGCCGAGCGGGCTCATCATCACGCCGCCCGACGGCGAGAAGCAGGCGATCGCCATCGCGCGCAAGCTCGTGGAGAAGAGGCGATCGGCGCGGGCGCTGGTGCCGAAGGGGGACCCCGACCTGCTCGTCGGGCTCATGCTGCGCACGCCAGCCAACCCGCTCGGTGGGATCCCCAAGGATCTGCAGGACGCGCACGTCACGCTCCGAATGAAGAAGGACGGCGGGCTCGCGGGCGACATCGACGCGCGCGCGAAGGACGAGGCGAGCGCCAAGGCCGACGTGAAGGTCATCGACGACTGGATCGAGGACCGCGTCCCCGGCGGCCCGATCGGCTTCTTCATCCGGCCGTACGTCGACGGCTACAAGGTCGAGTCCGCGGGGAACCTCGTGCGCGCGCATCACGAGCTCGACGGCGATCAGGTCGACGCCGTCGGCAAGTTCGTCCTCAAGCACCTGCGCTAGCGACCCGCCGATAGAGCGCCGCGTAGGCCTCGGCCACGATGTCGGGGCGTCGTCGCGCGAGCACCGCCGCGACGCGCTCCTTCGCCGGCGTCGCCCTGACGAGCGCGCGCTCGAGCGCTTCGCGGAGCGCCGGGACGTCGACCGCGACCTCGCCGACGCCTTCGTCGCCGTCGCCCCCTTCGTGCACCAGCTCCGCGAGCGGCGGGGCGGGGCCGACGACGATCGGCACGCCGAGCGACAGCGCCTCGAGCAGCACGCGCGGGTGGTCGAGCTTCGCGAACGTGTCGCGCGCCGGGAGCACGACCGCCGCCGCGCTCAGGATCCAGGGCAACAGCGACGGGACCTCACCGAGCAGCCAGACGCGGCGGCCTGGCGACGCCCCGCGCGCGAGCCGTGCTCGAAGCGCGCGCTCGATCGCCCGCGCGCGCCTGGTCTTCGCGCGCGCGGCGACCACCAGCTCGACCGACATGCCCCGAGGCACCGAGAGGGTCGCGAAGGCCTCCAGCGTGGGCTCGAGCGCGTCGCCGAACTCGTAGTCGCCTGCGAAGAGGAGCCGTCGCGCGACGGGGCCTTCGGGCGGCGCTTCGACCGCGCGCGGCGGCGCGAACGGCAGGGGGATGTTCGAGAGCCGCCGGGCCGGCACGCCGCCGTCGATCAGCGCGCGCTCGCTCGCGCTCGACGTCGCGACGATCGCGGCGCCGGGGAGCGAGAGGCCCAGATGCGCCCACGCGCGCGGTCGAGACGCCACCGTCTGCACCAGCGGCGTCGACGTCGCGAGTGCAACGACGGCGAGCGCCAGGCCCGTCGAGGCGCGGGGCGCGAACATCGCGTGCACCACGTCGGCCCGCGCGCGTGCGATCGCGGCGAGCGCCTCGACGCTCCGGCCGCCTCGCGTGTGCACGCGCAGCAGCTCGCACCCCTCCGGCGCGCGCGTCGACGCGCTGGCCAGCATCACGGGCTCTGCGAGCCCTGCGCGCGCGAGCGCCTGCGCCAGATCGACAGCGGCGAGCGAGGCGCCGTTGGCCGGGCCGTCGCCGAGCGGCGTCGTCAGCAGCAGCACCCGCATCGCGCGCGGCCCGGGCTCGCGCTCAACCGCCGCCGAAGCGCGGCTTCTTCGCCGTGGTGGTGGGCATCACCTTGGGCGGCGCGGTCGTCGTCGCGGTGGCCGTGGCCGTGGTCGTGGTCGTGGTCGTGGTCGTGGCCGTGGTCGTGGTCGCGGGCTTCGCGGTCGCTGTCGCGGTGGCCGTCGGCGCGGCGGTGTTCGACTTCGGCTGCGCCGTCGGCGTCGGAGGCGTGTCGGCGGCCTTCTTGGTCGAGTCGTCGTCGCCCTTGTTCGAATCGTCCGACGCCTCGTCGTCGTCGTCGCCGGCCTTCTTCTTCTTCTTCTTCTTGGCCGCGTCGTCCTTCGACTTGTCATCGTCGTCATCGGCCTTGGCCTGGTCGTCCTTCGACTCGCTCGTCGACGAGTCGGACTTCCGGCTGCAGCCGCCCAGGGTGGGGGCGAGGACGGTCGTGGCTGCGAGGAGCAGCGCGAGGGTGCGGAGGTTCGCGGGCATCGGGCGCTCGTACCCCCGGCCGCGCCGCGCGCAAATCCGTGCGGGATTGCGCCCCCGAGGGGGCCGATCGACAGGCGCGCCGATGTCCTATAGGCCTGCTCGCTGGCTCCTGAGCGCCTCGTTGGTCGTCTCCGCGTGCGCCGGCCGACCGACCGAGGCGCCCGCGCCCCGAACGGCGTCGCCAGCGGCGGCTCGCTGTGCTGCGGGCGCCCCGTCGTCGCCCGCGGACGCGCGCGCGCGCATGGAGGGGCTTCGGCAGGACGTGCTCGCGTGCTTCGGATTCGGCACGACGCCCCCCGCGGACGGCATCGTCAAGGTCGAGATCACGGTCGACCACGGCGGTGCGGTGACGACCGCGCACGTCGACGCCGAAGGTGCCGCGCGCGGCGCGCGGTCGTGCACCGAAGCCGCGCTGCGTCGTGCTCGCTTCGACTCCTTTTGTGGTGACGATGTGTCGATCGCGTGGACGTACTCGCTGCGCTGATACCCGCCCCGCGTAGCCTATTGCCGAAATCCTTGCGAGGCCAGGCTTGGCCGACCGAGGCGTGTGCATCAGACTGCCCGCAATCGCGTAGTCGCGGTCCCGTCGGCGCATCGCCGGCCGTGGCGCAACGGCAGCGACCTTCCCTCCTCGTGAGCAGCGACACCGTCACACGCAACGCTCGACTGTCGTCCAGCCTGGGGCCGGCGCAGAAGACCCTCGCGCGCGTGCTGCGGACGGCGTTCGGCGATCTCTCGCGCGGCTGGCCCGTGCTCGAGGAGGCGCTCGCCGCGGCGCGGCTGCGCGACGTACCGGCCGACCTCGAGGCGTTGCTCGGCTTCTTGCGCGCGCACCTCGGGCCGCGAATGGCACCGCACGTGGGCTCGGCGCTCGTTGCGGCCTTCATCGAGGATCTCGAGGCCGCGATGGAGCTCGGAGGCTCGGGCGACGACTCGAGCGTCTCGCGTCTCGCGGTGGCCACGCGACCGCCGCCGAGGCCGTCCGAGGAGGACCTTCCCGCGACGGAGCCGTCGTTCGCGCAGCCGGCCGTCGGGCGCGCGTTCGAGGAGCTCCGCGCCGACCTGAGCTTCGACGACGCCCCCCCCGACTCGACGGTTCGACGCTCCCATGCGCCGCCACGTTCCCCCGCGCCGGCCCGCCCGACCGTGTTCGTGGTCGACCCCGATCGCTTCGGCCGCGCCTCGCTCTCCCGCGCGCTCGTGAGTGGCCGCTGCGACGTCAACGTGCTCGACGACGCGGCCTCGGCCGTCGCTGCGCTCTCCGCGCAGGAGCCGCCGAACGTCATCGTCACCGAGGTCACCGGCATCGAGATCGAGGCGCTGCTCGCCGCGGTGCTCACCTGCGCCCCGACGCCGGCCCTCATCGCTTGGACGCGGCTGCCGCGCGCCAACGTCGAGCACTTGATGTGGGGCGCGGGCGTCGTGAGCTTCCGCGTCGTGCCGAAGGCCGCGCGCACCGCGGACGTGGTCACGATCGTGCGCAGCCTCGCCGCGCGCTCGGGGTGACAGCGCAAGGAACTTGGCCCGACTCGCGCGCGGGCGCGATCGGTCGGGGCATGGCCAAGGGCAACGATCCCCACGCCGCTCCCTCGACGGCGCGCGAGACCAAGGCGCGCGCCGCGGATGGGTGCGTCGTTTGCGGCAGCGCGCCTCCGGCGGGCAAGGCGCTCGTGCCGATCACCGTCGGCAAGCGGACCTGGCGGGCGTGCGTGTTCCACGCGATGATCGCCGACCGCACCGCGCCGGCGACGCTCGCGGAGCTGCGCCGCCTGGCCGAAGCGCACGATCGCCGTCGCCGTCCCGAGCGCCGTCACGGCGAAGAACGACGCGCCTTCTGGCGTCCGACCCCCGATCGCCGGTCGGAGCGGCGCGAGCTCGGTCGGCGGCGTGAGGACCTGCTGATCGACGCGCTGAATCAGGGCTGAGGCGACTTCGTCACGCACCTCGGCCCGCGGCGTGGCGCGGGCGAACCGGCCCGAAGCGCCGCCCGCGCGACCAAGCAAGTGTCGAGCCAACCGCCCGCGGCGGTTGACGGTATGCGCCCCGTGTTGTACCCGTCCGCGACCGCTAGCGCGTTTGGTGCGAGCGGGTGGTCGGTGGCGCCCGCGCTCGCGCGGGTCGCTCGCTCGGAAGCCTCGGCTCTCGGCTCGCATGCGCGAGTCGTCGGTCGCCGCAGAGGGGGCCGCCGGCAGGATTTCTCCCGGAGCTCGACATGCCTTCTGCCCTCGCGGATCTCTCCTTTACGTACGCCGGCGCGCTCGCGCAGGTGAACGCGCCTTCCGGCGGCAGCGCTCAGCCCGCGCAGCAGGCATCCGCGAGCGGCAGCGGCAGCGGCGGCGGTCTCGGCGGCGGCGCGGGCGGCATCACGCCGCTGCTCTTCCCCATCCTGATCTTCGCGGCCTTCTACTTCTTCTTCATCCGGCCGCAGCAGAAGAAGGCGAAGGATCTCGAGTCGCGCCTGAAGAGGGGGGACCGCGTCTACACGAACGCGGGCATCTTCGGGACGATCATCGCCCTGAAGGACCGGCGCGTGGTGCTCGAGATCGCGAAGAACGTCCAGATCGAGGTCCGGCGCGACGCCATCGGCGGCATCGACGAGGGGGACGAGCCGAAGCCGGCCGCGAAGGAAGACGACAAGAAGTCCGAGAAGGACGCGAAGCCGCAAGACGCGAAGAAGTGACCGACGCCCGCGCGGCGAGCCCGTCGCCGCGCACTGAGGGCGCATGGAGCGAGGACGCGGGCGCGCGCGAAGAGCGCGTCCCCCTGGTCGCCCGACCCCGAGGTCGCGGCGCGTGCGAGCAGAAGCCGATGACTCGTTGGTGGTACACGAAGGTGCTGTTCGTCCTGGTCCTCGGCGCGGGGGCATTCCTCGCCGTATGGCCGAGCCTCGAGTCGATGATCGGTCTGAAGGCGCCGGCCTGGGTGAAGACCCACGTCCACGCGCGCATCAACCGCGGCCTCGACCTGCGCGGGGGCCTGCGCCTCGTCTACACGGTGCAGGTCGACGAAGCGATCCGCGACAAGCGCGATCGCTACGCCGACGAGATGCGGGCCCGCCTGGCCACCGAAATGGGCATCCACCAGGGCGACAACCCGCTCAACGCCGACGAGCAGAAAAAGCTCTCCGAGCGCGTGAGCGTCGAGCGCCCGGAGCACAACCGCATCGTCTTCAAGTTCACGAACCCCGCCGACGCGAAGCTGCTCGAGGACTCGAAGTTCCGAGAGCCGATCCAGGACGAGGTCGGCGGCCCGTACAACACGAGCAACCCGAACGAGAAGTACTTCAAGATCCTGACGACGACCGAGAACGCGATCCGCGAGAAGGCCGTCGGGCAGGCGAAGAAGACGGTCGAGAACCGCGTCGACGAGCTTGGTCTGCGCGAGGCGTCCATCACCACGCGCGACGAGGACATCATCATCGAGGTCCCCGGCGAGGACGAGGCGACCTTCCACGAGATCGAGCAGATCGTCTCGCAGACGGCGCGCCTCGAGTTCAAGCTCCTCGACGACGAGGCGGATTTCTTCGGCAAGGTCGACCTGTCTGCGCACCCGCTCCCCGAGGGGGGCTCGATGCAGAACGAGCTCGCGCCGAACGGCCCGAACCCGACGGGCGGCGGCTACCGCCAGACGCCGAGCCACTTCGTGCGCGTGCTGCGCAAGGGGGACGAGAAGCAGCTCGACACGCTGAAGCGCCTCAAGGCGTGGACGGCGACGCTGCCCATCCCCGACGATCACCAGATCGGCTACGGCGAGTACGAGGACGTCGATCCGCAGACCGGCAAGCGCAACGCGGCGGGCTGGCGCACCTACTATCTCTATCGCCGCGCCGACGTCACTGGCGAGTACATCACCGACGCGCAGGTCAGCGTCGACAACAACAAGGGGCCGACGCAGGAGTACTACGTCGCGATCACCTTCTCGCCGCGCGGCGCCGATCTCTTCCGCCAGATCACGCACGACAACGTCAAGAAGCGCTTCGCGATCATCCTCGACGACAAGGTCGATTCAGCCCCCGTGATCCAGACGGAGATCGGCGGCGGCCACGCCTCGATCACCCTCGGTTCGTTCCCCGACCGGCGCGAGCAGCTCGAGGCGGCGAAGAAGCTCGAGCTCGTGCTCCGCGCGGGCGCGTTGCCGGCGCCGATCGAGCGCAGCAACCGTCAGTTCATCGGCGCCTCGCTCGGCACCGACGCGATCTCGAAGGGGCTGAAGGGCGCGCTCCTCGGCTCGGCCTTCGTGCTCGTCTTCATGATCATCTACTACCACTGGGCAGGCGCCATCGCGAACGGCGCGGTGCTCTTCAACCTGCTGCTCCAGCTCGCGGCGCTCGCGCTCTTCGGCGCGTCGATGACGCTGCCCGGCATCGCGGGCCTCGCCCTCACGATCGGCATGGCCGTCGACGCGAACGTGCTGATCAACGAGCGCATCCGCGAGGAGCTACGCGAGGGCAGAACGCCTCGTGCGGCGGTGGAGACGGGCTACGCGAAGGCGTTTTCGGCGGTGTTCGACGGCCACGTGACGACCTTCATCGGCGGCCTCTTGCTGTTGCAGTACGGCACCGGGCCCATCAAGGGCTTCGCGGTGACGCTGATCATCGGCATCGTCGTGTCGCTGTTCACCGCCGTCGTGTGCACTCGCATCGTCTTCGACTGGTGGGTGCTCGGGCGTCGCGTCAAGACACTGAACCTCGGCCAGTGACCGGCACGTACCGAATCGGCGAACGAAGGGTGGACGAGCGATGGAGCTGATCAAGCACGGTACGCGCATCGACTTCATGGGCCAGCGGAAGTTCTGGATCACGCTGTCGATGATCCTGGCGATCGGCTCGCTGATCCTGTCGTTCATGCCGCCGGGGGCGCAGGTGACGATCGGTGGCATGGCCATCGGCGTCGGCCCCAACTACGGCACCGACTTCCGCGGCGGCACCGAGCTCGAGGTGCACTTCAAGAAGCCGCTCGCCGCCGCGCAGGTTCGCGAGGCCGTCGAGTCGATCCCCGGCTTCTCGCGCCCCGACGTCGTCTCCGTGGGCGGCGCCGACGAGTCGCGCTACCTCATCCGCGTGCAGGAGCACTCGACCCTCGACGAGCCTACCAAGCTCAAGCTCCGCCAGTCGCTCTGCTTCCGCGGCGGCTACGACGACGAGCAGACCGGCAAGTTCGTGCAGGATCCAGAGCTCGACAAGGGGCGCTGCCCGGACTCGGTGGTCAAGCCGACCGAGGTCAAGTTCAGCCCCGGCGGCGACAAGCTCGCCGTCCGCTACGAGGTGAAGCCCGACGACGCGCTCGTCGAGACGGTCAAGAACGCCATCATCTCGTCGGGCGTGTCGCTTCGCGGCGCCGTCGACGAGCGCGGGCAGAGCGCCGACGTGTCGGTCAAAGGGCACGACGCCTCGCAGGCCAAGGAGTACCGCATCGAGGTGCAGCTCAAGTCGAAGGGCGACTACCTGCTCGACGAGCTGCGCAGCAAGCTCGGCGCCGACGTGGTGCCGCCGGCGGCCGACAAGGTCGAGTGGGTCGGCCCGCGCGCCGGCAAGCAGCTGCGCGACGCCGCGGTCAAGAGCGTCATGTTCGCCATCATCTTCATCATGGCGTACGTGGCGTTCCGCTTCGACCTCCGCTTCGCGCCGGGCGGCATCATCGCCCTCGGGCACGACGCCTTCGTCGTCATCGGCGTGTTCATCGTCACGCGTCGCGAGATCACGCTCTCGACGATCGCCGCGATCCTCACCATCGTCAGCTACTCGATGTCGGATACGGTCATCATCTACGACCGAATCCGCGAGAACCTCAGCAAGCACCGCGGGCTCACGTTCTACGAGATCATCAACCTGTCGGTCAGCGAGACGCTCTCGCGCACGATCCTGACGTCCGGCTCCGTGCTCCTGTCGATCGCGGCCTTCTTCTTCTACGGCACCGGCGCGCTCAAGGACTTCGCCCTCTCGCTGTTCGTCGGGGTCATCGCAGGCACCTACTCGTCGATCTTCGTCGCCGCGCCGATGACCGAGTGGATCGATCGCAAGTTCTTCGGCGCCTCGGCCACGCGCCGCAAGAAGATCGCGCGCACGGGCGCGACCGTCGGCATCGGCGGCGCCAAGCACCAGAAGCAGCACCAGGTCTGAGCTCTTCGCCGACGAGCGTCGGCGCGGCATGGGCGGCAGCGACGCGGACGCGTTCGCTGCCGTTCGCGTTTGCGCACGATTTGGGGCGATTGCGCGTCGAGCGCGCGATCCACCGCCTGTCGTTGGCGCGCAAGTTCACGGAGTGCTCTCCGAAAACTTCGGGTCGGCGCGCCGCGCGACCTAGGCTCCTTTGCGTGGATCGACGCGAGTGCCAGCGTCGATGCCAAGAGCCGGGAGAGCACCGCACCCCATGGACGGCTTCGAGATCGTGCTCGGCGCTTCGCGCTCCGGGCGACAGGCAGCGCCGAGGGCCTCGGCGACCGAGAGGGCTCCTTCGTCGCGCCGCGCCGAGTCGGTCGAGCGCCGGCTGCGGCTCGTCGACGGCAACGTCCGAGCGCTCGCGGCGGCGCGCACCGAGCGCGACGCGCCGGCGCCGCGCCGCGGCCCGGGCATCGCGAGCACGCGCGCGGCCGGCGAGAGTCGCGCGGTGCGAGAGGCGATCGACATCTTCGTCGGCGGCGTGAACGTCACCGCC
>JAJXTK010000224.1 GCA_021783935.1 Myxococcales bacterium
GCTTCGCCGAACGCATCTACCCCGGCACCTGCCGGCCCGAGCACGGCGGCCTGCGCGGCAAGCCTGCACGCGCGATCCGCTTCCGGGCGGGTGGCGTGGTGCACTGGGTGGACCGCCGCCTGGGCCAGCAGGTGCAGGACGTGGGGGCGGCGGTCGGCGACTTCGTGCTGCGGCGCGCCGACGGCGTGTTCGGCTACCAGCTCGCGGTCGCCGTCGACGACGGCGAGATGGCGATCGACGAGGTGTGGCGGGGCGACGATCTGCTCGGCTCGACGGCCCGCCAGCGGCTGATCTTGCGGCTGCTCGGGCTGCCCGTGCCTCGCTACGGTCACCTGCCCGTCGTGCGCGGTCCCGACGGCGAGCGGCTCGCCAAGCGACACCAAGGGGCGCTCCACGGCACGACGATCGCGGAGCTTCGCGAGGCCGGGGTCGGCGCCGACGCGATCCTCGGCGAGCTCGCCTTCGCGCTCGGGCTCCTCGACGAGGCGCGCCCGAGCCCGCTCGACGCGATCGTCGCGGCGGCGCGCGCGAGGCCGATTTCGCCGCGCGCGTGGGCGCTCCCCCCGCGGTGGATCCGCGCTCGCTCGTGACGCGATACGCTCGACGGCGATGTCGGCGGACACCCCTGAGCGCACCAGCCGTCCCTCGGTGACCCCGAAGCGCATCAGCATCCCGCCGCCGCGTCCGTCGCACGAGCCCGCCGAGCCGGGCATCGTGGTCACGGGGATCTGCGGGCGCCTCGGCCGCCGGCTCTGCCGCGCGCTGCACCGCGAGACGCGCGTCATCGGCATCGATCGCCGGGCCTTCCCCGACAAGCCCAAGGACGTCGAGCACTGGCCGGTCGATCTGCGGCGCAAGAAGACCCAGGACGTCTTTCGCCCGGGGCAGCGCGGCGGCGTCGCGGTCGCCGCCGTCGTGCACCTCGGCGTGATGCACGACCCGCGCGCCTCGGAGGCCGATCACCACTCGTGGAACGTCGCGGCGTTCACCAAGCTGCTCGACTACGTCGCCCAATACCGGATCGCGAAGCTGATCGTGCTCTCGACCTCGACGGTCTACGGGCCGCAGCCCGACAACCCGCAGTTCCTCACCGAGGAGGCGCCGCTGCTCGGCGGGCTGGGCTTCGCGGAGATCCGCGACCTCATCGAGGTCGACATGCTCGCGCAGTCGTTCTTCTGGAAGCACCCCGAGACCGAGACGGTGGTGCTGCGCCCGGTGCACATCCTCGGCTCGGTGCACAACGCGCCGTCGAACTACCTGCGCCTGCCGGTGGTGCCGACGCTGCTCGGCTTCGACCCGATGGTGCAGGTGATCCACGAGGACGACGTCGTGCACGCGATTCGCCTGGCGCTGCGCCCGGGCGTGAAGGGGATCTTCAACGTGGCGGGGCCCGATCCGGTGCCGCTCTCGCACCTGATCAAGACGCTCGGCAAGCCGACCGTGCCGATCCCCCACTTCGCCAAGGGGGTGATGCGCCGCCTCTACTCGCTGCGCCTCACCGACTTCCCCGCCCCCGAGCTCGATCACCTGAAGTACGTCTGCATGGTCGACGACCGCCGCGCGCGCGAGGAGCTCGGCTACTCGCCGCGCCGCTCGCTCGAAGAGACGGTGCGCGCCGTCGAGGCGATCTGAACGCTCGAATACGCCTCGCCCGAGGCCGCGCTCGCGGCCCCGGGCCGGAGGGCGGGGCGGCTCGTCACTGGATCAAGTAGTGGCAGGTGCACCCGGTCACGCCGGCGCTGCAGAGCGCGCCGGTGGAGGTGCGGCAGTCGACGTTGCTGCAGCAGTCGGCGGCCGTCTGGCACCCCTGGCCGTAGAGCGCGCAGCTCGGCCCCGCATCGGTCACGGTGCCGCCGTCGGTCGTGGTTGCGCCGTCGCTCGTGCCCGCGTCGGTCGGCGGCGGGGTGACGGAGCCGCAGCTGCCGCTCGCGGACCCCGGCGGCTTGTTGCACGTGAGGCCGGTGCAGCAGTCGCCGTCGATGGTGCAGGTGGCGCCCGAGGGCTGGCACGAGGTGCTGCCGCACACGTACGGGGGGGTGGAGCCGGAAGGGTTCGGCACGCACGGCAGGCCGTTGCAGCAGTCGCCCGAGTAGGAGCACGCGCCCCCCGCGTCGGCGCACTTGCCGCCGCCGTTGCAGCGCGGGATGCCGAGCGCGTCGAGCTTGCAGTCGCTCTTGGCGCCGAGCGCGGCGCAGCAGTCGTTGCGCGCCGAAGAGCCGCTCGTGCAGGCGTAGGCCAGATAGTGGCAGACGTTGCCTTCGGGGTTGCAGGCGTTCGGGTTGCGGCAGACGCCGATAGTCTGGCCCGACATCTTGTCGCAGGTGACGTGGCCGTCGCCCGGCTCGCCCGAGCCCGCGGCGCCGCAGCAGTCGGCGTCCTTGATGCACAGATCGCCGGTGACGTGGCAGCCGTTGGCGGGCTGGCAGACGTGCACGCCGGTCGGTCCGTACGGGGCGCACAGGCGGCTGCAGCAGCCGCCGCAGCCGCTGCACACGGTGCCGTCGACGCCGGTGCAGTTGGTGCCCCCGGGCGCGTTGAGCGCGCAGGTGCCGAGCGTGGCGCCCGAGGCGATGTTGCAGATCCCCGAGCAGCAGTCGACGCCGCGCGCGCACACGTCGCCCGTCTGGGTGCAGTACGAGGCCGCGAGCTGGCAGCTGCCCCCCTTGCAGAGCGAGGAGCAGCACTCCGAGCTGCTCGTGCACGCGTTGCCCGAGGTCTTGCACGCGGTGTTCAGCGGCGTGCAGCTGCCGTTGCAGCTGCCGCTGCAGCAGTCGGCCCCCGTCGTGCACGCCTGACCATCGGAGGTGCACGCCTTGTTCGCGCACGCGCCGCCGACGCACGAGAGCGAGCAGCACTCGGTGGCCGACGTGCACGGTTGCGGCGACGCCTTGCAGGCGCCGATCGTCGAGGTGCAGTGGTTGCTGCTGTCGCACACGCCCGAGCAGCAGGTCGCGCCTGACGAGCAAATCTCGCCGTACGCCTTGCACGAGCCGGCGCCGCCGTCGGCCGGCGTGACGCCGTCGGGGTGGACGACGTTACCGTCGGGGAGCTCCACCGCGCCGTCCGGGAGGACGATGGAGCCGTCCGGCAGGCCGCCGTCGGCGCACGTGGGATCCGTCGTTGGGTCACACGTCGTCGCGGGCGTCGTCGTGGACGAGCCGCACGCGACGAAGACTCCGCCGCCGATGAACGCGACAGCCGCCCCGCTGATCCAAGCCCTGTCGAAGCGCCGCATGCGTCCTCCGCGCGCGCGGGTCGCGGCGACTCGCCGGACCGCGTGCATTGGGATCGTGTGACGCAATCCGAGCGATCAGGCAAAGCGACGTCAAGATCCGACTTGGTCGTAAGCTCCCGCAGACGCTGAAAACCGGCTCGACGCGCGCGCCTTGCGCGTCGTCACTCGTTGCCAGCGCCCCCGCCGAGCAGATCGTAGAGCTCGTCGTCCCCCTTGGGCGTCTCGAGCAGCTCGCCGCTCGGCCCGTCGCGGCGCACGACGAAGACGCGTCGCTGCACCGAATCGGCGCTCTCTCGCGCCCAGACGCTCACGTAGTTCACGCCGGGGCGCAGCGGCAGCTCCATCGCGAACGGCTCCTTGTTCGGGTCGGCGCCGCCGCGGTTGGACCGGTAGTAGACCTTGCGCGAGCCCACGAACGCGTACACGTCGAGGAGGCGATCGCCGTCTTGGGCGAAGCCCTTGAGGGAGATTTTATCGCCGCGGGTCACGAGCTCCGGCGCCTCGACCGTGATCGACGGCGGCGAGTGCGACAGCAGCTCCACCCATGTCTGCGGCGCGGCGTTGGCGCCGTCGGCCCCCCTCGGCGTCGCCACCGGCCTCGGCACCGCCGGGAGTGAGCCGCCGCCGAGCTTGCCGCCCGACTTCTTCACGAAGGCGAAGCGCGAGCCGCCGAGATCGACGCGCAGCCAGTCGGCGTAGTTGCCGCTGGCCGCGAGCGCCCCGTCCTTCGGCAGCTCGCCGAACGGCTTCTCCCCCTCGCGCGGCGCGGTGAACAGCGACACCGGGGCCGAGCCCGCGCGGAACACGCCGCTCGCCTGCCCGACCGACAGCGGCGCCTCGATCGGCATGACCACGCGCTCGCTCGCCGACTCGCGCAGGTCGGCGTCGCGCACGCTGAGCTGCACCTTCACCTCCGTGGGCGGCCCCGAGGGCGGCGCGCCCGGGACCGGCGCGACCGAGCTCGGCACGTCGAAGGTGAAGCGCACGCGGCGCTCCTCGCCCGGCGCCATGTTCGACAGATCGAAGCGCGCGTCGCGCAGGAAGAGCCAGTCGCCCGAGAGGTTCTTCACGGCGGCCTCGGTCTCCCAGCTGCGCCCCTCGCCGACGTTCTTGACCGTCACGTACATCGAGGCCTTCTCGCCGAGCTGCAAGAGCCCGTCGTGGTTGCCCGCGACGTCGTCGACGACCTGATACGTGTACGCGAACGACGGCCGCGGCAGCGCCTTCACCGTGGTGCGCAGCTCCGCCTCCGCGGGCACGTGCTCGTGCGCCTCCTCGAACTTGATCTTCAGCGCGTCGGCGCGGGTGACCGTGTCGCGCGGGATGCGGCAGACGCGCGGCGCGTCCTTCGGCGCGGGGGCGGTCGATCCGGGCTTGCTCCCCTCGGTCTCGCAGAAGCCGAGCGGCGTCGTCCAGGTGCGCGACTTGCCGGGCTCGATCTTGCCGAAGACGAGCTCCTTGCCGTCGAAGATCGGCGCGTCGGACTTGGTCTGCGCGCGCAGCCGATACAAGGGCACCGCGCCGTCGTTCTGCACCGTGACCTTGAGCTCGAGCGGCTCGCCCGCCACGACCTCGGCGCCCGGCTTGCTGGGCTCGACGGTGACCTTGATCCTCGAGGGATCGAAGCCGGTCGCGACCTCCTTCGCGTCGGCCGCGTCGCTCCAATCGACGCCGCCGATCTTCGCGAGCTCGGCCTCGACCTTCTTGAGCTCCTCGGCGCGCACCGCGTCGATCATCGGCTTGGCCGTCCTGACCTCCTCGGCGCGGCGCTCGGTGATCGGGCCCGCCGCCTTGAGGAAGCGGCGCGCGAAGTTGATCTGGAAGTCGAGCGCGAACTGGTCGTCCGGGTCGCCGCCGCGCTCGCGGAGCGCCGCGCGGTCCTCGCGCGAGAGGGCGTACTTGACGACCTCCATCGGCCGGCCCCCCTCCTTCGCCTTGGCGTTCGAAAGGTGCGCCGACAGATCGCGCTCGCGCAGCAGCGGCGCGTCCGCGTCGAGGTCGAGCTCTTGCAGATCGACCGTCATCGGATCGAGCTCGACGTCGGGCGGGATGCCCACCGACTGGATCGAGATGTCGCCCGGCGTGAGGTACTGCGCGATCGTGATCTTGAGCGCCGCCCCCTCGGGCGGGATGTTGCGCTCGACCTTCTGCACGCTCCCCTTGCCGAAGCTGGTCTCGCCGACGACCACCGCGCGATCGAGGTTCTTGAGCGCGCCGGCGACGATCTCGCTCGCCGAGGCCGAGCCGGAGTTGATCAACACGACGATCGGGTAGTTCGGCTCGTTGTGATCGTCCTTGGCGGTGAGCTCCTCGCGCCCCTCCTTGCGCCCCTCGGAGATCACGATCGTGCCCTCCTTCACGAAGGCGTCGACCACGCGCTTGGCCTGCTCGAGCAGGCCGCCCGGGTTGCCGCGAAGATCGAGCACCAGCCCCTTGTCGTGCCCCGTGGCGCGCAGCTCTCGCATCGCCGCGAGCATGTCTGGGGCCGTCGTCTCGGCGAACTGCTTGAGGCGGATGTAGCCGATGCCGTCGTCGAGCCCCTTGGACTCGACGCTCGTGACGTGGATCTCCTCGCGCGTGAGCTTGTAGGTCTTGGAGGCGAAGCCGTCCTTGCCGTCGCGGCGGAGGACGAGCGTGACCTCGGTGTCGGGATCGCCGCGAAGGCGCTGCACCGCCTCGTTGATCCCCATGGTGGTGGTCGACTCGCCGTTGATCTGGATGATGCGATCGAAGCGCTGCAGCCCCGCCTTGCCCGCAGGCGTGCCGGGCATCGTGCTCATGACGGTGAGCGTCTTGTCGCGGATCGAGATGACGATGCCGAGGCCGCCGAACTTGCCGCTCGTCGTGACGCTGAAGTCCTTGAAGGCCTCCGGCGAGAAGAGCACCGAGTGCGGATCGAGCGTGCGCAGCATGCCGTTGCAGGCCGCGTACTCGACGTCGCGCAGATCGATCTCGGGGGCGTCCTTGAGGTTCGTCTCGAGGAAGGTGAACACCGTGCGCACGTCGCGCAGCACGTCCCACGGCCCCTTCACGTCGGAGATGTCGAGCTTGATCTCCTTGTCGTCTGCGCGGACGCGCACCTCCTTGCCGCCCGGCTCGACGGACACGAGCACCTGCGCGATGTCGCGCTGCACGGCGTTGAGCGCCGCGATCAGCATGTTGTGCGGATCGACGCGCTTCGGATCGACGTACTCGTCGCTGATCAGCTCGAGCGTGCGCTGCACGACGATCGCCTTGGAGAGCGGGTACGGCCCCTTCTTCTTGCCCGGCTCGGTGACGGCCGCCTGGGCGCCGCCGTAGAGGCCCCGGTAGAGGAACTCCCCGGGGCGCGAGAACTTGAGCGCGAGGCCGGTGGCGATGGCGAGGGAGCCCGCGACGAGGATCGCGCGGCCGAGGCGTTCACGTTGGGGCATCGGAGGGGTCATTCAGTATAGGGGGCGTTCTTCCGCCGTGCTCGTCTTCGGCTCGGCCGGGGGGCGCGGGCTCCTCCCACAGACGCGCCGCGGACTCGATTCGTTCCCCCCGATCCGTTCGGGCTCCCCTATGCTCGGGCACCTCGACCGTCCTGGAGGTGCCGACATGCGCCGTTTCTCCGCGTCTTTCGCCTTCGTCGCCCTCGGGGTCGCTCTGGTCGCCTGCGGAGGCGGCGAGTCGAGGCCCGCGCCGGCGACCGCGACGGCCGTGGCGCCGGGGGGGAGCGATCCGTACGTGATGCCGAGCGCCTCGGCGAGCGCAGCTGCGACCCCCTCGGCCAGCGTCGCCCCGGTCGCGTCCAGCGCTGCGCCGGCCGAGCCGGCGGTCGAAGGGCCGAAGGTCGGTGAGGTCGCGCCGCCGCTCGTCGCCACCGCGTCGAACGGCGCCAAGATCGATCTCGCGAAGCTCAAGGGCAAGCTCGTCGTCGTCTACTTCTATCCGAAGGACGACACGCCCGGCTGCACCCAGGAGGCGTGCGCGTTCCGCGACGCGTGGGCCAAGCTGCAGAAGCACGGCGTGCAGGTGATCGGCGTCTCGGAGGACGACGACAAGTCGCACCAGCAGTTCGCCAAGAAGCACAAGCTGCCGTTCCCGCTGCTCGCCGATCAGGACGGCAAGATCGCCAAGGCCTTCGGCGTGCCCCTCGCCGACGGACACGCGATGCGCGTGACCTACCTGATCGGGCCGGACGGCAAGGTGAAGAAGGTCTATCCGAAGGTCGATCCGGCGGTGCACGTCGACCAGGTGCTCGCAGACGCAGAGGCGAAGTAGCGACGCCTCGTCGCACCGGCCGCGCCCGCGAGGTCGGAGCGTTCGTGCTCGATCGCGATCGCGCTAACATCTTCGGGATGCCGAGCCTCCAAGAGCAGTACGGGCCCGAGACCATGTGCTTCGGCTGCGGCCCCGCCAACGACAAGGGGCTCCGCATCCGCAGCTTCCTCGTCGGCGACGAGTACGTCTGCGACTGGACGCCAGCGCCGCATCACCTCGCCTTCCCCGGCGTGCTCAACGGCGGCATCTGCGGCGCGCTGCTCGACTGCCACTCGAACTGGGCGGCGACGATCCACCTCATGCGAGCGGCCGGCCTGCCGACGCCGCCGTGCACGGTGACGGCCGACTTCGCCGTGCGGCTCAAGCGGCCGACGCCGATGGACGGGCCCCTTCATCTTTCGGCCCGCGTGGTCGAAGCCGGGAGCGATCGCGCGATCGTCGAGGCGACGATCACCGCGAACGGCAAGATCACCGTGACCTGCCGCGGGACGTTCGTCGCCGTGAAGGAAGGGCACCCGGCCTTCCATCGCTGGTAGCAGCCGCCCACGCCCGGCTCGCACTTTTGGCGGCGCTCGTGGCCGCGCAGCCCGCCTCTTCGACCACGCGGGCCACCGCCGCGCTGCGCGCGACGTCGACGCGGACGACGCGAGGCGCGCCTTGAGGCGTCAGGCCGCGCGTCGACCCGACGTCATCTCGTCGACCACCGCGCGCAGCGCCGACACCGACGCGGTGCGCACGTAGACGATCTTCGTTCCATCGGGCGCCAGCTCGCGCACCTGATCACGCAGCGCGTGGGACACCATGCCCACCACGATCACGACCGCGACGACGTTGCCGAGCGTGCGCCGCACCCCCGGCGGCACGCGCTTCTCGAAGTGGCGCAGCGAGAGCCCCCGGGCCTCCGTCACCTCGCGATAGCGGTCCGACATCCCTCCGCTGCCGCCGACCAGCACGAGCGTCCCCTCGTGCCCGTCGCGCCCTTCGCCTCGATGCGCGTCGCTCGCCCGGTTCGCGTTCCGCATGCGAGCACGCACAGCAAGCGAGGCGCCAAGCGGCGCGATCAGCGCGTTCGTCGAGCGAATTGCGAGCGGCGGTTTTGTTCCCGCGCGCTTTGGCAAAGGGCCGGGCGCAATTGGCCTCCGCCGCTGTCAGACTGGCAGTCTCGCGCGGGCTCCTAGCAGGCCGTCGAGCTTCTCTGGAGCTGCCCGATCCTCTCCCGCGTCAACCCGAAACTCGCCGCGCGATCGACACGGCCTGCTGGCTGTCACGGTTCCCGCAGGCCGTTTCTCAACGGCCTGCTAGGGGGCCGCGCTACTCCAGCATCGACGAGAGCGGATCCTTCTTCTTCTTGCCCTTCTTCGTCGTCGTGGTCGTCGCGGGCTTCGACGTCGTCGCCGGCTTGGTCGCCGTGGTCGGCTTCGACTGCGGCCTCGGGCTCGTGGCCGCCGGGCGCGGCGTGGGTCGCGGCGCGACGCTCGGGGGGGCCTTCGTCGGCTGGGTCGCGACGATGGTCGCCGAGGGGGCCGGCGCGCTCGCCGAAGGAGCGCTCGCGACCGCAGAGGCCTCCGCGGACGCGGACGACGACGCGGTCGGCGCGGGCTGCTCGCTCGGGGCCGCTGTCGCGCGTGGCGCGGCCGATGCGCCCTGCGCCGCGTGCACGAT
>JAJXTK010000225.1 GCA_021783935.1 Myxococcales bacterium
GTAGCCCTCGCGATCGAGCTCGAAGAAGTAGCCCGGGTGCACGATCACGCCGGCGTCGATCAGGCGGTCGACCCACTCGTCCTCCGAGCGCGTGCGCGGCACCTCCAGGATCGCGTACCAGCCGCCGTCGCACGGCAGCCGGCGCAGCATCCCGGCCCCGTGCGCGGCGAGGGCGCGATCGAGCGTGGTCAGGTTCGCGCGCACGCGCTCGAGGATCGCGCGTTGCACTTCGGCCCGCCGCGCGAGCAGCGCCGGCAGGGCGAGCTGCACCGGGGTCGCGACCGAGAGGTAGGTGTCGGCGATCACCTCGAGGCGTGCGATCGCCTCGTCCGCCAGCGCCGCAGGCCCGGAGACCACGGTCCATCCGAGCTTCAGCTGCGGCAGGGCGACGACCTTCGAGAGGCCGCTCAAGACGAACGTCAGCGCCGCCTCGCGTCCGACGAAGCTCGGCAGCCGGTCGGGCGCGAGCGCGCCGTGCGCGTAGTCGCCGAAGACCTCGTCCACGATCAGCGCGAGGCCGCGTGACGCGGCGAGCGCCTCGAGCGCGACGGCGTCCGATCGACGCACGAACGACCCGGTCGGGTTGTTCGGGTGCACGAGCAAAATCGCGCGCGTGCGCTCGTCGACGGCGCGCGCGACGGCGTCGAGATCGAGGCGGAAGCCCTCCTCGCGCACGAGCGGATAGGGGGTCAGCTCCACCTCCTCGAGCCCTGCGAGCCAATCGAAGAGCGGGTAGCTCGGTCGCGGCACGAGCACCCGATCGCCTCGATCGCAGAGCAGCTTGAAGAGCCACCCGTAGGCCTCGCTGGTGCTCGCCGACAGCACGATGCGCGCCGGGTCGACGCTCCGCCCGCGCGCGCCGTAGTAGTCGCGCGCGACCGCCTCGCGCGCGTGGGGGAGGCCGAGCGGATCGGGCGAGTAGGCCGCGCCGCGCGGGTCGCCGAGCTCGGCCACCAGCGCCCGGGCGAGCTCGTCGGGCACCACGTCCGCCCGCGTCGGATTCGACTCGGTCAGATCGACGAGCCGGACGCCGCGCGCGCGCGCCTCGGCGAGGTGCCTGGTCAGCGCGTTGGGGGTGCGATCCCAGGAGGTCCGCTGGGAGAACGGTCTGCGCATGCGGGCTCGTACCCCGCCCGGCCGCGCGTCGCACCCCGTCGCGCCCGACTGGCGCTCGCTACACTTTGACCGTATTATTAAAAAATAATAAGCGCGGCATTCTCACCGGAATGCGCTGACGGCCTCGCGGAGCCGCTGCATGCTGCGCCCTCGGGCCGCTCGTTGATATAATTCGAACGTTTGCTTTATGCCCCTCGCGGTACCGATCGCCTCGGGGAATCGTCGACCGGTGGCAGTAAAGGAGCCGTCATTGTCCGACCGAATGAGCTCGCCTGACTCGGCGCCCGCGTCGCAGCGCCGCAGCTACCCGCGCGTCGACGCGGAGCTCGAGATCGACTTCGCGAGCGAACACACCTTTTTCAGCGGGTTCAGCGAGAACCTCTCCGACGGCGGCCTGTTCGTCGCGACGTACAACAAGCGGAAGATCGGCGAGCGCCTCCACGTCCGCTTCACGCTCCCCGGCCTCGAGCACCCGATCTCCGCGACCGTCGAGGTGCGTTGGCTTCGCGACTACGAACCCCACGAGGCGAGCTCTGCCCCCGGCTTCGGCGCGTCGTTCGTCGACCTCGACGAGGACGATCGCGAGGCCATCCACCGCTTTTTGAAGAAGCGCGCGCCGATCTTCTTCGACGCGGAGTGAGCCGCTCGCGAGCGCTCCGTACCGTGGGGTGACCGACGGGGCTCGAACCCGTGACAACCGGAACCACAATCCGGTGATCTACCAACTGATCTACGGCCACCGTGCCGACCGACCCGTGCGGGACGGTTGACGAAGGGCGAATGCTAGTCGGCCTCGGGGGCTCGAGCAAGCGTCGAGGCGGGCACGCGGCACGAACCTTCGCCCACGCACGCGCCCACCGCCGACCCTCGCCAGGGCGCCTACTGTAGCGTCGAGGCGGCGCCCGCCGGCGGGACGCCGAACGTCGCGAGGAACTGCAGGACGTAGCGCTGGTGCGCGTGCGTGAGCGCGTCCCAGTTCGGCGTCGCGACCCCCTTCTCGAGGCAGCTCAGCACCTTGTGCCGTTGGGTCGCCGGCAGCGTCGTGCCGTCCTTGCCCGCCGTGAGGTGGAGCTTCTTGCGCTTGAAGCTCACGTCGATGATCACGTTGATCGCGGCGTTCTGCTTGAGCGCGGGGAGGCAGCTCGCCGCGCGATCGGCGATCGCCTTGGTCACGCTCTCCTCGATCGGCCCGAGGTGGTCGCACTTGTCGGGGGTGGTCTTGGTCGGCCCCGGATCTTGGCACTTGAGGTAGCGCGGCTCGCCGAAGGTCACGAGGCGCCCGCCGGCGTCGACCGAGACCTGCGCGCCGGCGTCGCCGAAGACCACCGTCGGCACCCCCGCGTCCTCGGAGGCCGACGCCGAGGCGGCCGCCTGCTCGACCTCGCGCGCTTTGCGCTTGCCGCGCCCCCAGATGAAGATCGGCACGGCGACGAGGGCGAGCCCGATCAGCAGCGCGAGCGCCGTCTGCAGTCGCACGTCGCGCTGCACGCGCCCGCCCAGGCTCGCCGATCGGCTCGACGGCAGGCCACCGTCGCGCGGCGAGAACGGGCCGATCGGGTTCATGCGCCCCGCGGGGAGTAGCACCCGGAGCGCGTCTACTTCAAGGACAGACGCCGGCCTGGCCGGAACCCTTGGACCGCCGACCACTGCGCGCTAGTCCAGGTGTCGTGTCGAACGCAGATGCCGTCGCCGACGACCTCAACGAGCCGCAGCTCGAGGCGGTGACCCACGTCGACGGGCCGCTGCTCGTCTTCGCGGGCGCGGGCAGCGGCAAGACGCGCGTCATCACCTACCGCATCGCGAACCTCGTCGCGACGCACAGCGTGCCCCCCTATCGAATCCTGGCCGTCACCTTCACCAACAAGGCGGCGGGGGAGATGCGCGAACGACTCGAGCGGCTGCTCGGCCCCGAGCTCGCCCGCGATCTGTGGGTCGGCACCTTCCACGCGACCTGCGCGCGTCTGCTGCGCAAGCACCACCAGGCCGCTGGGCTCTCGCCACGGTTCGTGATCTACGACGACGCCGATCAGCGCTCGCTCATGGATCGCATCGTCAAGGAGCGCGACGTCGACACCGACGAGCTGCCCGCGCGCACCGTCCTCGCGCGCATCCACGCGCTCAAGCAGGAGGCGATCGCGCCCGACGAGGTGCCGCGCAACAGCCGGCGCGACGACCTCGTCGTCTCGCTCTACGAGGAGTACGACAAGAGGCTGCGCGCCGCCGACGCGTGCGATTTCGACGACCTGCTCCTGCACGTGCTGCGGCTCGTCGAGCGCCCGGACCCTCCGCCGCACGAGCGCGCCGACGATCGGACGCTCGCCGGCGTGTCGATCCGTGCCCTGTTCCGCTACGTGCTCGTCGACGAGTTCCAGGACACCAACGCCGTGCAGTACCGCCTGGTGCGCGCGCTCGTTCGGGCGCACGGCAACCTCGCCGTCGTCGGCGACGACGACCAGAGCATCTACCGGTGGCGCGGGGCCGACGTGCGCAACATCCGCGGCTTCGCCAAGGACTTCCCGGGCGCGCGCGTCGTGAAGCTCGAGCAGAACTACCGCTCGACGGCGCGCATCGTCCGTGCGGCGCTCGCCGTCATCGGCAAGAGCCGCGAGCGCATCGCGAAGGAGCTCTGGACCGCGAACGACGAGGGCGAGCTCGTCGAGGTCCGCAGCGCCGTCGACGAGCGCGACGAGGCGCAGCAGGTCGCGGCTTACGTCGACGCGCGGCAGGCCGAAGGGGTCGCGCGGCGCGATCTCGCGGTGCTCTACCGCACCAACGCGCAGTCGCGCGTGCTCGAGGAGGCGCTGCGCGCCCGGCGAATCCCCTACCGCATCGTCGGTGGCCTGCGCTTCTTCGATCGGGCGGAGGTCAAGCATCTGCTCGCGTACCTGCGGCTGTCGGCGAACCCGCGGAGCGACGTCGACCTCGTGCGCATCGTGAACGTGCCGGCGCGCGGCATCGGCGCGACCACGGTCGATCGCGTGCAGCAGGCGGCGCGCAACCACGGGCTCGCGTCGCTCGAGGCCATGCGCGAGATCGCGCGCGGCAAGATCGAGGCGGGCGTCGCGGCGGCGGCGCGCAAGAGGCTGCTCGCGTTCGTCGCGATCGTCGATGAGCTGGTGAGCGCCGAGGCGGCAGGGCACCCGCCGAGCGAGCTCGCCGAGCTCGCGCTCGAGCGCAGCGGCTACGCCGACCACCTGCGCGAAGACGGCAGCGACGAGGCGCAGACGCGCGCGCAGAACCTCGGCGAGCTGGTGGGCTCGATCCGCGAGTACGAGCAGGCGGCCGAGGCGGCCGGCGAGCGCCCCTCGATCACGGGCTTCCTCGAGCGCACCGCGCTGATCAGCACCGTCGACGAGCCGCGCGGGCAGGATCCGCTGGCGCGCGGCGGCGCGTGGGGCGACGACGTGCTCACGCTCATGAGCGTGCACGCGGCCAAGGGGCTCGAGTTCCGCGAGGTGCTCATCACCGGGCTCGAGGAGGAGCTCTTCCCGTTCGTGCGGGCGCGCGACGAGGACGACGCGCTCTTCGGCCCGAGCGGCCTCACGCGCAGCGAGGAGTCGCTCGAAGAGGAGCGGCGCCTCGCCTACGTGGCGATCACGCGCGCGCGCCAGCGCTTGCTGCTCCTGCACGCGGGGCACCGCACGCTGTTCGGGCAGCTGCGCTTCGGCAGGCCCAGCCGCTTTCTGCTCGATCTGCCGCGCGCCGACGTGAAGCTCTCGCTGCCGGGCACGGCCGACGTCGGCCCGCGGTCGTTCTCGAGCCGGCCGGAGCGCGACCTCGACCGAGGGCCGCGCCTGGCGTGGCCCGACGCGCCCCCGCGCGAGCAGCCGAAGGCCGCGCGAGAGCCCGGTGAGCGCTACGTCGAGCGCGACGAGGGCGCGGATCTTCGTCGCGGCGATCGCGTGCGCCACAAGCGCTTCGGCGTCGGGCGCGTGATCGACGTCGAGGAGGGGGCGGAGCCGAAGATCGTCGCCGAGTTCAGCGGCTTCGGAGAGATGACGATCCTGCGGCGGTTCCTCGAGCCTTTGCCCTGAGGCTACTCGTCGAGCTGCATCGGCGGTCGATCGAGCGGCACCTCGATCTTGATGTTCGCCGCGGCCCCCGAGCACGACTGCTCCTTCGCGAGCAGCTCGCGCCACGCGTCGCGGATGCGCGTGGTCGACGTCGCCGTGCGCGCGCAGCTGATGCCGTCGAGGAAGTGATCGCCGCCCCACAAGAGAAAGTCGGGGAGCGCGATCCACACCGGATCATCCTTGCTCGGATCCGGCGGCCGGGCCTCGTCGCCGTCGATCGCGATCTGCTCGACCACGAGCGCGCCCGTCGGGCTGCGCACGAGCCGCACCTTGGCGCCGGCGAGGCCGAACGGGAAGCGATCGCGCGTCGCCCGCTGGACCAAGTTGCCGATCGCGCGCGCGAGGCCGGTGCGCGTGGTCTCGCAGATCGACACGGCGTTCTCGAACGGCATCGCGGCGAACAGGTCGGCGTTGCGCAGCGTGCCCGCGCGGAACGGGGCGCGCAGCCCGCCCGCGTTGACCACGGCGACGATCGGCACGTGATCGTTCGGCTTCTCGGCGTCCTTTGCGTGGGCCAGCGTCGCGCGGGCGAGCTGCTCGAGCATCGCGGTGCCGAACGGCCCCTGGCCGACGCACGCCTTCGGAAGCGTGGCGATCGTCTGCTCGGACTCGGCGCGCACCTTCTCTTGCCAAGGGGCGACCGCCCGCGCGACCTCGCGCCCGAGCGCGGTGCGCGGAGGGCCGTTCGCGATCGCCGACCGGCGCTCGAGGGTCGCGAACGTCGGCAGCGCCTTCGGGGTCGGGCGGCAGAAGCGCGTCTTGGCGTAGCCGATGCCGTGCTGATCGGTGGACACGATCGGCACGCCGCGCACGCGCCCGACCATCCACGCGTGGCGGTGCCCCGCGACCACCAGATCGGGGAGGTCCTTGGCGTCGAGCTGCGAGAGCAGCGTCGCGATCTCGCCGACGTGCCCCGCGGCGCGATCGGCGCCGTCGTCGAGCGACTGCGGCAGCTCCCCCTCGAGGCTCGCGTGCGCGAGCAGCACGATCGGCGCGGCCCCCTTCGCGCGCAGCGCGGCGATCTCGCGCCCCACCGCGGCCGAGGCGCCCGTTTCGAAATCGAGGCCGACGAGGTTCGGCATGAGCGTCGTGCGCGGCGTCTCTTTGGTGGCGTAGCCGACCACGCCGAGCCTGAAGCCCGCGCGCTCGACGACGACCGAGGCCTCGTGGTTCGGCCAGCCGGTCGGCTTGCCCCCTTCGCGCACGAGGTTCGCCGCGAGGAACGGGAACGAGGCCTCGCGCAGGCGCTCGAGGAGCGCGCCGCGCGGCCCGTCGTCGCCGTCGGCGTCGGTCTTGCCGGGCAGGGCGATCGGGCGGTCGTAGCCCACCGGCCCGAAGTCGAATTCGTGGTTGCCGATCGCCGCGGCGTCGAGGCCGAGCACGCGGTAGGCGTCGATGACCGGCGCCCCCTCGTTCAGCGACGACTCCATCGGGCCGGCGAAGAGATCGCCCGCGTCGAGGACGAACACCGGTTCTGAGCCGGCCCGCGCGTCGGCGATCTCGTCGGCGAGCGCGATCACGCCTCCGGCGGGGACGTGGTTGAGGTCGAGCTGGGGATCGTCGGGGCCGAGCTGACCGTGCAGGTCGTTCCAGGAGAGGATCGTCATGCACGCGGCCGGAGCGGCCTTGGGCTTCTCGCGGCGCACGAGCGCGCGCCCCCCCTTGCGGCACCCCGCCGCGATCGCGACGAGCAGCGCGAGCGAGGCGACGCGACGCATCGAGCGGCGGACTGCGTGGCGCATCGAAGGGGCGCCATCATAGCGTGAATAACGAGCTTATGCGACGCCCCCCGCGCGCATCGCATCGACGCTCTCGCCCCACCTACCCCTCGCACGCACCGACGTGCTACGGCACAACCCCAATTTTCGGCAACTCGCGACCTCGGAGGCAGCGCCATGGCGAACAAGACGTACGACGCAGTCGTGATCGGCGGTGGCCCCGGCGGCTATCCCTGCGCCATCCGTCTCGGCCAGCTCAAGCAGAAGGTCGCGTGCATCGAGAAGGCGGATCTCGGCGGCGTCTGCCTCAACTGGGGGTGCATCCCGTCGAAGGCGCTCATCGCGGCGTCGCACACCTACGAGAAGATCCTCCACGCCGACGCGATCGGCATCGTGGGCGCCGGCAAGCCGACGATCGACGCGCCCAAGATGCAGGAGTGGAAGAACGGCATCGTGAAGAAGCTCGTGGGCGGCGTCGGCATGTTGCTCAAGCAGAACGGCGCCGAGCTGATCCGCGGCACGGCGACGATCACCGGCAAGAACACGGTCGAGGTCGCGCTCCCCGACGGCACCAAGGACGTGATCGAGGCCAAGTCGATCGTCGTCGCCACCGGCTCGACCACCATCGAAATCCCGACGTTCAAGTTCGACGGCAAGTCGATCATCGGCGCGAAGGAGGCGGTGAATCTCACGTCGATCCCGAGGCGCCTGCTCGTCATCGGCGGCGGCGTCATCGGCCTCGAGCTCGGATGCGTCTACCAGCACTTCGGCGCCGAGCTCATCGTCGTCGAGGCGACGCCGACGCTGCTGCCCGGCACCGACCCCGACTGCGTGAACGTCCTCGAGCGCGCCATGACCAAGCGCGGGGCGAAGATCTTCAAGAACGCGAAGGCGCTCGGCTACGAGAAGACGGCGAGCGGCCTCTCGGTGCGCATCGAGGTCACCGACCCCTCCGGCGGCAAGAAGGTCGACACGCTCGAGACCGACGTCGTGCTCGTCGCGGTCGGCATGCGCCCGCACAGCAAAGGGCTCGGCCTCGAGGCCGCGGGCGTGAAGATCGACGAGCGCGGGTTCGTGCCGACCGACGCGCAGGGGCGCACCAACGTCCCGAACATCTACGCGATCGGCGACGTGAGCGGCCCGCCGCTGCTCGCGCACAAGGCCACCAAGGAGGGCGAGATCGTCGCGGACGTCATCGCCGGCCACAAGGCCGCCAAGGACTGGGTCTCGATCCCGGGCGCGATCTTCACCGACCCCGAGATCGCGGTCGCCGGCATGACCGAGGCCGAGGCCAAGGCCAAGGGCTTCGAGGTGCGCGTGGGCAAGATGCCGTTCGCCGCCAGCGGCCGGGCGATGGCGGTGCGCGAGACCGACGGCTTCGTCAAGCACGTGATCGACGCGAAGACGCACCAGCTGCTCGGCGTGCACATCGTCGGCCCGAGCGCGTCGGATCTGATCAGCGAGGGGGCGCTCGCGCTCGAGATGGCGGCCTTCGCCGAGGACGTCTCGCTCACGATCCACCCGCACCCGACGCTCGGCGAGGCGTTCGGCATCGCGGCCGCGCACTCGCTCGGGCACGCGATCGACATCCTCAACCGCTGATCGCGGGGGCGTCGCCGAGAGGCCCGGTCCGCGCGGCCGAGCCTCTCGCGCTTCGAAGCCTCACCAGGGTTCGCGCGCGCCGATGAACGCGTACGGGTAGCCCCAGTCGGGCTTCGACGCGTCGTCGAGGGCCTCGAGGTCCTCCGGGGTGAGCTTCACCTCGAGCGCCTTCAGGTTGTCATCGAGCTGCTGAACGTCGCGCGCGCCCACGATGATGGTGCTCACCTCCGGGCGTGCGAGCAGCCATGCGAGCGAGACCGCGGCCGGCGTCGTCGCGTGCTTGTTCGCGATCGCGCGCGTGACCTCGACGATCCCCCAGCAGCGATCGTTGTCGAACGCCTGGTAGCTGTCGCGCCACGACTCGAGGCGCGAGCCGGCCGGTGGCGCCTCGCCGCGCCGGTACTTGCCGCTCAAGAACCCACGCGCGAGCGGCGACCAGACGAGCACGCCGAGCCCGAACGCGCGGCAGGCCGGCACCACCTCGCGCTCGGCGTCGCGCACCGCGAGCGACCACTGCAGCTGCACCGACTCGTAGCGGTGCGTGCGGTTGCGATCGGCGCTCCAGAGCGACTCGACGAGCCGATAGCCGGTGTAGTTCGAGCAGCCGACGTAGCGGACC
>JAJXTK010000226.1 GCA_021783935.1 Myxococcales bacterium
TCCGATCTGGTGTGGCCGCGGAGGTCCGGGCCTTTTGTGTAGATTTCGGCGGGCGTGCTCGACGCCTCGGGCGGCGTGGCGAGCAACGCGAACGCCTCGGCGAGTAGCTCCGCGACGCGCGCGACCCTCGGGTCGACGTCGGACTTGCGCGGGGTGGCGGGATCGGGAATCCTCATGGGTCCTCGTAGCGGTCGAGGGTAAGCGCCTCGCGGGGGTCGGATCCCGTGGGGCGCTCGTGTTTCAGGCGGCCTTCGCGCCCTCAGGCGCGATCTCGAAACCAGCGCGCGCTCGCTCGGCGAGCACCTGCGCGGGCGTGTGCGGCTTGCCAGTCTCCGCGCTCCGTCGACCCGCTTCGCGGATCGCGAGCTCGAGGAGATCGGCTGGGATGCGGACGGTGGTCGTGGGGCGACGGCTCATGGTGACGAGGATGGTTCGTCACGCCGTAACACCTGTCAGAAACGGTCGAACGATCCTTAGGGTTCGCTGCTCCGGTTCGTGGCCTGCCGATGAAGGCGCTCGACGATGTCTTCGGCCATCGTTGCGGCTTCCTTCTTTGTCAGCTTCGAGGCCTGGAGCGTCAGCTTTCGGACGATCTTGTCCCAGCGATCCGGCGCTCCGAGAGCCGGCCCGTACCACAGCTCCACGAGCTCGATCCGCCCAAGGATCTGCTTCTGCGCGTCCTTGGTCGAGACGTCCGCGAGCTCGGCGAGGACGGGCGCGAGCTGTCCGGCCATCAAGCGGCGAAGGTGCGCGCCGCGATTCGTGTCGGCGACGTACAGGCTCTCTCGCGCGACGCAGGCGTCGCGCCGTACCTTCGTGGTCGCCCCCTAAATCGTCTTCGTGATCGCTTTCACCTGCGCAGCCGTCAGCGGACGGGCTCGCGCATCGAGGATCGCCTCGAGCATCCGGGCGCACGCGAGGAGCAGCCGGCGACCTTCGGGCGAAGGTCCGGGATCGTCTGCCGACGCTGGCGGTCGATCGCGCTCGGCCATGAGCCCATTGGCTGCCGCGCGGATCGGCCCCCAGGGGTCGGCCGAGGCGCTCCACGGCGAAGCGAACGAAGATGCGGGGCGGCGCCTCGACGTCACGTCGGCGATCGTGCCTGCCTTCGGCGACGCCGCCAACGCGCGCCCGTTGGGAGCCAGGATCCCAACTGGCCGAATCGTCCGCGAAGCGTCCTCGCGCGTCGCCATCGGTAGCGATCCGGGGCGTCCGAGATGCCGATCCGCCGAAGATGGCGACGGATCGCTACGGATCGCTACCGATGAGGAGGATTCAGGTTCCAGCGCGGAGACGCGACGCCGTGCGGGCGAACGCGCCTCGGCGGGCTCCTCGGCACCCCCCGCGGACGATTGCGGACGCTTCGAAGCGACGTTCTTCGAGCGATGGAGCTGCACCCCGCGCTCCTTACCCCCGCGAGCTCGCGCGCTCACGATCGCCCCCTCCGCGAGCCGAGCTCCACGACGTCGGCGGGCAACGCGGCCGCCGACCCGAGGAGGCGCCCGACCGCCTCGTGCGCCACGCGTGCGGCCTCGAGGTCTCCGGCCGCCGAGCAGGCTCCGACGGCGAGGGCGAGGGCCTCGAGGAGCTGCGCGCGCGGCGACGCCGTCCTCGAGGCCGGTGTGGTGTTCATCACCACGGCGCCGGTGTCTGCTCCCGGCGGCGGTGCGCGGAGAGCTCTGCGCAGTTCTTCGGGCGCCGATCCCGTCGTGGCGTTCATCACCACGACGGCGGCAACCGTAGGGTTCATCTCGACGGTTGGACGCGCGGCTGCGTGGCGTTCATCACCACGCGGGTCGTCGGGGGCCGCAGCCGCGGAAGGACTATCTTGGTGCAGCTCCTCGACCGGCGTTCGAGCATCGCGCGAGGCGCTCGGCGTCGGAAGCGGCGAGGCGAGGGGGGTACCGGGCGCCGGTCCTGCGCGGTCCGAACCGTGGTCCGAAACGGGCTCGTTCGGCGTCTCGCGGACGTCGACAGGCGGATCGGCCCCCTCGATTGCCCGCGTATCTTCGTCGCTCGGCGCCCGAGGTGGTTTCAAGTCCCACCTTCGGCACAAGGCGCCGCGAAAATCAGGCGCCGCGAGAGAGCCCGGCCTCGCCGAGGATGCTCTCTTCACCGCGCAGCGCCGCGAACACGCCCGTCGGGCGCACGAGCCCACGATCGGGCTCGTACTGGACGTACACGCCGCCCACCTGCAGGCCGAGGTCGAGCGACCAGCGGACGAGCTCGTCGAGCTCGGTGCGCAGCTTCACTCCCTTGAGCGGGAGCTGACGGCTCAGGAACTCCCCTTCAAGCGCGACCACGTTCGCGTCGAAGCGCCGATGGGGCTGGATCTCGACGAGGATCGCGCCGCGATAGTGCGTGTCGGTCGCGTAGACCGCGCCCCCATCGAGCAGCGCGTGCCCGGCGGCGACGGCGTCGCGTTGGGCGTTGATCACCGAGCCCGTCATGTCGAGCGGCAGGTCGATGAAGTAGCGGCACGGCGACGCGTAGAACGCACGCGCAGCCCAGCGCTCGATGCGGACCTCTCGCGAGGGTGCCCCCTCGCGCGAGCCTCCCCCGTTCACGCGATACGACATCTCGGCTCCTCGTTCGCTCCGCCGCGGATGACTAGGGGGGGGTAGCAGGACGGTCAAGCCTGTGCAAGCGCATGGCCGGATTCCACGGTCTTTCGACATCCGGCACCGAAGCTGTCGCCGCGCCCGCCTCGCGAGAGACGTCGGGCCCCCTCGCACCCCGTGACCCGGGAGCGACTCGGCTCCCGGGCGCCCCCCTGAGCATCCGATGCGCGATCGCGCGCCACGATGCTCCCCTTCGCCGCCGCTGCGGCGCCGCACGCCTTGGGCCCTGGCAGGCCGCTGAGTTTGTCGACGGCCGGCTGGGACGCGCCCGAACGCGCCGTCTGCCCCCCCGGCAGCAGCACGTTGCGTCCTGCGAGGTGCGGCGCGACAAAGACCGACCGCATGTCGCTTCCGTTCGCCCCCGGGCTCTTTCTCGGACAGGTCGCGCTGATCACCGGCGGCGGCACGGGCATCGGGCTGGCCTCGGCCAGGCGGTTCGTCGAGCTCGGCGGGCGGGTCGCGATCGCTTCGCGGAAAGAGGCGAACCTGGAGGCCGGCACGCGCGCGCTGCGCGAGGTCGGCGGCCCCGACTGCGTCCTGGCGATGGCGTGCGACACACGCGAGCCAGCCCAGGTCGACGCGCTGGTCGACGCCGTCGTGCAGCGCTTCGGGCGCATCGACGTGCTCGTCAACAACGCCGGCGGCCAGTTCCCGACCGCCGCGCAGCACCTTTCGCCCAAGGGGTGGGAGGCGGTCATCCGCAACAACCTCAACGGCACGTGGTTCATGACCCACGCCGTGGCCGAGAAGGCGATGATCCCGCAGCGCCACGGCCGCATCGTCAACGTGATCGCCCAGATCTTCCGCGGCTTCCCCGGCATGGTG
This sequence comes from Myxococcales bacterium, assembly GCA_021783935.1. GTDB lineage: Bacteria > Myxococcota_A > Polyangia > Polyangiales > JADJMO01 > CAIXWQ01. Next base: position 3,447 of record JAJXTK010000226.1, read on the forward strand.
CACACCGGCGCGGCGCGCGCGGGGGTCGACAACATGACCAAGACGCTCGCGGTCGAGTGGGCGCCGCACGGCATCCGCGTCAACGCCGTGGCGCCGGGGTTCATCCGGTCGAGCGGCACTGATCAGTACCCCGAGGAGCTCGTCGCGCGCGCGGCCAAGGCGTGCCCGCTGCGGCGCGCCGGCACGCCGGACGAGGTCGCGCGCCTGATCCTGGTGCTCGCGAGCGAGCAGTTCGATTTCGTCACCGGCGAGACGTGGTACATCGACGGCGGCCAGAAGCTCTGGGGCGACGTCTGGCAATTCGAGGACGAGGCGAGCTGATGCCGTGGATCGAGGCGGTCCTGCGGGGGCAGAAGGTCTTCGCGAGGACGACCGAGGCGGGTGATTTCCAGCTCGACGGCGGGCGCGTCGAGATCCGCTACAAGGCGAACGACGGCCGGGCGTACCGCGCGCTCGCGGGCAACCTCCACGTGGCGCCGGGCGCGCCGCGCTTCCCCGACGAGCACTGCAGCGAGGCCTCGGCCGCGCCCACCAAGGAGCAGCGCTCTGCGCAGAAGAAGGAGCAGGCGAAGTCGCAGCTCGCGCCCCCCGACGCGAGGTCGTTCACCGTCTACGCGGACGGCGCCTGCAGCGGCAACCCGGGCCCCGCGGGCGCGGGCGTCGTGATCGTGCACCCCGACGGCAAGATCCGCGAAGGCTTCCGCTACCTCGGCGAGGCCACCAACAACGTCGCCGAGCTCACCGCGGTGCTGATCGCCCTCGACGCGACGGAGGGGCTCGGCCACCCGGTGCGCCTGCACACCGACTCGCAGTACTCGATCGGCGTGCTGCAGAAGGGCTGGAAGGCCAAGGCGAACCCCGAGCTGATCGCGAAGATCCGCGCGCGCCTCGCCGACCGGCGCGACGTGAGGCTCCACTACGTCCCCGGCCACTCCGGCGTCCCGCTCAACGAGCGCGCCGACGAGCTCGCGCGCGAGGCGGTGAAGACGCGCCGCTCGCAGGAATTCTCCTGAGCGCTCACGCCGTCTCGTCGTCGACCCAGCGCGCGTAGAGCTCGTCGACCTCGGTCGGCGAGAGCGCGACGAGCTCGGGCACGTCGTAGGGGTGCACGCGCCGCAGCGCCTCGCGCAGGGCCGAGAGCTTGTCGTCGCGCGTCTTCATCACGAGCAGCACCTCGTCGTCGCGCATCACCTCCCCCTTCCAACGGTAGATCGAGACGAGGCCGGGAACGACGTTGACGCAGGCGGCGACGCGCTCGTCGACCAAGGCGCGCGCGATGCGCTCGGCGTGGACGGCGGGGCAAGTGGAGAGCAGCAGGCGCATGGGGGAAGGCCCGAAGATCTCCGGACCGGCGGAGGTTCGCAAGGGCATCGTCGGCTCGTGGAGAAGGTGCGCAGGTGCCCCCCGCATTGCCGCGCTAGACTCGGGGCCGTGCCAAACGCCCGCCGGCTCGCGCTCCCGGCCTCGTTCGCTCTGGTCGTCGCGGCCAGCGCGAGCGCCTGCGCGCAGCGCATCGACAAGAGCAGCGCGGTCGATCGCGACGCAGGGGCCGACGGCGCCCTCGACACCGGCTTCGTGTTGACCGACAGCGGCGCGCTCGACACGCACCTCGACCCCGACGCGACGTGCCTGCGCGATCCCGAGCAGAGCACGCGCATCCCGCCGAGCATCCTGATCCTGTTCGACCGCTCCGCGTCGATGGCCGACTGCCCGGCCGCCGCGGTCACCAACTGCCCCGGCGCCACCAAGTGGGACGAGGCGACGACGGCGATCGAGCAGCTCCTGCTCTCGCTGCCCAAGGATCTCCGCCTCGGCATCAAGTTCTTCGGCACCAACGACGACTCGTGCCTCGACGCCGACTACGCCAAGCCCGACGTGGCGATCGGCCCGCTGTCGCTCACGCAGGTGCAGATCGACTGCTGGCTCGGCGCCGCGAGCTGCGCCGGCATCACCCCGATGAAGCCGCTCACGCTGACCGAGATGGCCCCGGCGCTGCGCGGCGGCGTCCGCTACCTGCGCGCGATGCCGGCCGACGGCGCGCGGATCGTCATCCTGATCACCGACGGCGATCCGAGCAATTGCGACGCGACCAACCAGGTCGCCGACGTGATCGCGGCCGCCGCGAACGGCTGGGGGGGCACCCCCAAGGTGCGCACGTACGTCATCGGCGTCCCCGGCGCGACGGTGTCGAACCTCTCGCAGATCGCCTCGGCCGGCAACGGCAAGCGCACGCCGAGCTGCGTCGCGGGGACGCTCGATCCGCTGCAGGCGTGCGAGTACCAGATCGGCGCCGGCAACGTGGAGGCCGATCTGCAGGCCGCGCTCTACGACATCACCAACAAGGCGCGCACCTGCACGTTCAAGATCCCGCCGCCGAGCGGCGACGCCGCGACGTTCGACCCGGGCCAGGTCAACGTCGACGTGACGTCCGCGGGCACGACGACCGAGCTGCCGCGCGACACGACGCAGGCCAACGGCTGGGACTACACCGACGGCGGTGACTCGATCACGGTCTTCGGCCCGACCTGCGACGCGATCCTCAACGACGACACGACCACCGTCGACGTCGTGTTCGGCTGCCCGACGAAGATGCCCTCGTGACGGCGCGCGATGACCGGCCGCCCTGCCGCGCCCGAGGGGGCGGCGAGCGACCGGCCGTCGTCTCGTCGATCAGTTCGAAACCGTGAGCGTGAAGCTGTTGCAGGTCACCCCGCCGCTCGCGCGGTAGACGCGGATCCAGATCTGGTTCGCGGTCCCCACGACGATGGGCGTGTAGCCGGGATCGATCTGGTTCTGCGACGAGAAGGCGCCGGCCGTGCTGTAGTAGGTGTCCTCCCAGACGCTCCCGGTCGGCGATGCCGGGATGCCGATCGCCGTACCGCCCTCGGTGCCGCAGGCGGGGTTCGCGCCGCCGCAGGCGTTGTAGACGGAGAAGGAGAACTCGGTGCTCGTAGAGGTCAGCGTGACCTTCGGGTGGTAGTTCGTCGCGGTGTTGCTGGCGTACGTGACCGAATACCAGGACTCGGAGCCCGAGACGAGGTTGCCGTTCGCCGACGCGCTGGTGCCCAAAGCGAGCGAGGTGCTGAGCTGCTGCGCCGCGGTGCAAGTGCCCGAGATCGCGTCCTGCAGGCACTCGCAGCCGTCGGCGCAGAGCCCATCGACGTTGTAGTAGTTGGCGTTGCAGCCCACGATGCCGCAGGTGCTCGAGACGCAGCTCGTCGCGGCCACGTTGGCCACGCAGGCCGCGCTGCACGCGTTCCCGCACGCGCCGCAGTTGTTGCCGTCGCTCGCGGTGTTGATCTCGCACCCGTTGGCGTAGAGGCCGTCGCAGTTCGCGTAGCCGCTGCTGCACGCGGCGATGCCGCACGTCCCGGCGGAGCACTGCGTGGCCGCGTTGGGGGCGCTGCACACCGAGCCGCACTTGCTGCAGTTGTTCGGGTCGGTCGCGAAGTTCGCCTCGCAGCCGTTGCTGTTGACGCCGTCGCAGTTGCCGAAGCCCGCGTTGCACGTCGAGACCACGCAGGAGCCCGCGGCGCACCCGTACGTGGCGGTGTTCGGGAACGCGCACTTCGTGCCGCAGCCGCCGCAGTTGTTCGGATCGCCGGTGACGTACGTCTCGCAGCCGTTGAGGGGATTGCCGTCGCAGTCGGCGAAGCCAGGGGCGCAAGCGCCGATGGTGCAGACGCCCGCGGTGCAGGTGTTGACGGCGACGTTGGCGAGGTTGCAGACCCTGCCGCAGCCGCCGCAGTTGGCCGGGTCGATCGCGGCGTTGACCTCGCAGCCGTCGGCCACCAAACCGTCGCAGTTCGCAAACGGGGCCACGCAGCTGCTGATGGCGCACCCGCCGCCCGTGCAGGCGGGCACGGAGTTGGGCGGTGCACACACTTTGCCGCACCCGCCGCAGTTCGACGTGCTGCTCGTCAGGTTGACCTCGCAGCCATCGGCCGGCAGCTTGTCGCAGTCGGCATATCCGGCGGCGCACGTCGAGATCGCGCACGCGCCGCTCGTGCAGGTCGGCGTGGCGTTGGCGAGGCTGCACGCCTTGCCGCAGCTGCCGCAGTTACTCACCGACGTGTTGAGGTTCGTCTCGCAGCCGTTGGCGACGCTGCCGTCGCAGTTGCCGAAACCCGTGCTGCAGGAGATCTGGCAGGCGCTCGAGACGCAGCTCGGCGTGCCGTTGGCGGAGCTGCAGACGGCGCCGCAGCCGCCGCAGTTCTTCACGTCGGTGGTCGTGTTGATCTCGCAACCGTCGCTGTAGAGCTTGTCGCAGTCGGCGTAGCCGGTGCTGCAACCCGCGACCGTGCAGGTGCCCGCAGTGCAGCTCGAGGTGCCGTTGGCCGCGGTGCAGACGTCGCCGCACTTGCCGCAGTTCGAGCCGTTGTTCTGGAGGTTCGTCTCGCAACCGTCGGCGTAGCTCGAGTTGCAGTCGTCGAACCCGGCCGAGCATGAGCCGATGGCGCAGCTGCCGGTGTTGCACACGGGGGTGCCGTTGGCGACCGAGCACGGCGAGTTGCACTTGCCGCAGCTCGCGGTCGAAGTGTTGAGGTTCGTCTCGCAGCCGTCGGCGGGGTTGATATTGCAGTCGCCGTAGCCGGTGTTGCACGAGACGACGACGCACACGCCCGAGTTGCAGCCAGGCGTGTCGTTCGCCGTCACGCACTGGGTGGCGCAGGTGCCGCAGTGGCTCGTGTCGTTGTTCGTGTTCACCTCGCAGCCGTTCGACGGGTCGAGGTCGCAGTTGGCGTACCCCGCGTTGCAGGTGATCTGACACTTGGAGCCGACGCAGCTCGGGCTGCCGTTGATGCTGGAGCACACGTTCGCGCACGCGCCGCAATTGGCGGGATCGACCGTCGTGTCGACCTCGCAGCCGTCGTCGTAGTTGCCGTTGCAGTCGGCCTTGCCCGCGGCGCAGCTGCCGATGACACAGGTGCCCTTCGAGCAGGCGGGCGCGCCGCCAGCGACGTTCGCACACGGCTTGCCGCAGCTGCCGCAGTCCGACGTGCTGACGTTGATGTCGACGCACATGCCGCTGCAGCAGGCGAAGGTGCCCGGGCAACCATGCGTGGGGGTGCACCCCGGATAGCAGGAGTTGGTGGTGACGTCGCACAGGCTTCCGAGCGGGCACTGCGAGGAGTCCATGCAGCCGACGCACTGGTGCGTGGTCGGATCGCAGACGAGCGGGGGAACGCTCGCGTCGAAGGTGCCCGTGTCGGCGGGACCGGCTTCGCCCGCGTCCGCGTCGCTCGCCAGCGCATCGCCCGCCGCGCCGTCGCCCCCGCCGGTGTCCGCGCCGGAGTCGACCCCGGTGTCCACGCCGATGTCTGCGCCGGTGTCCGTGCCGGAGTCGGAGACGCTCGCGTCGGTCGCGCCCGCATCGCCGGCGCCGGCGACGCAGTCGATGCTCGTGCGGCAGCCGGGCTCGCAGCGGTTCGTCTTGGAGTCGCAATACTGCCCGTCGGGGCACCAGTCGTTCGTGGGGACGCACTGCACGCACTTGCCGGTCGTCGTGTCGCACGCACTCCCGTTGGGATCGTGGGCGCAGTCGCCGTCCGTCGCGCAGGTGCCCGGGGCCGCGTCCGCGTCGCCGGCGCCGTCGGGGTTGCCGACGTCCGAGTCGTCCGACGAGGCGTCGTTGGCGCTCGCGTCGATGTCGCCCGTGTTGGAGGTGGTGGCGCC
>JAJXTK010000227.1 GCA_021783935.1 Myxococcales bacterium
CGGCGAGGAACGGGAAGAGGTCGAGCTTGCTGTCGGAGCCCTCGAGGCGCGCGCTGCCGACGCTCGCGTCGCTGGTCCACGACGTGACCTTGTGCGGCGCCAGGTCGATGCCGATCGCCGCCTTGAGCTCGACGCACGCGGGGGTGCGGCAGAGCGGGAAGACGCCGCCGACGCCGAGATCGACGCTGAAGAGCCGCGAGATGGTGAGCCCGGTGTCGTAGGCGCTGCCGCCGTGCAGGTTCGTGAAGGCGCCGTCGAGGCGGTTGCCGAGGAAGACGGTCGCGCCGCCGGTCAGCAACAGGCGCGGGAGCCCCGCCCCCATGTCGAAGAGCTGCGCCTCGAGGGCAGCGCCGAGGGTGCCGCGGGCGTCGAGGACGTGGGCGTCGCCGGACGCCGTGGGCCCCTGGGTGGCGGCGGTCGCGACGTTGCCCGCCTGCCCGAGCTCGTGGGCGTTGCCGAAGGCGCCGCCCACGTGCAGCGACAGATCGATGCCGTCGGCGCGCGCCGTGGCCGGGCAGGCGGCGAAGAGGATCGCAGAGGCGGCGAGGAAGAACTTCCAGCTCGACATCGGCGGCGGGCACCGTACCGCCGTGCGCGCCGCGCGGCCCGTGAAGAAACACGCTTCGCAACGCGGGGTCTCCGGGTGCGCCCCCCGGCCGCAACCAGTCGACTACTTCGTACGAAATCGTCGCGCGGCGCGGCGATTTCGTGAAGTAGTAGATCAGAACGCCTTGAACGTGAGGATCGTCCGCGTGTTCACGATGTCCGCGAGCGTCTGCACCTTCTCGCCGACGAAGTGACCGACGTCGACGCCGTCTTCGACGTGGAACTTCGCGAGGATGTCCCAGTCGCCAGCGGTCGAGTAGATCTCGGACGCGATCTCGGCGTCGGCGAGCTTGGCGGCGACCTCGTAGGTCTTGCCGAGCTTGCACTTGATCTCGACGAAGAAGGTCTGCATCGCGCCGCGAACGTACCGGCGCGAACGGCCCGCGTCACGGGCGCCGCCGGCCAGCGCCGATTTCGCTCCGCCGCGGCGAAGAGCGCAGTCGAGGCTCAGACCGACCCGTCGGAGCCGCCGCCGCCGAAGTCGCCGCCGCCGCCGCTCGGGCCGTCCCAGCCGCCGCCGCCGCCGCTCGACCAGCCGCCGCCGCCGATCCAGAACCCTCCGCCGCCGAAGCCACCACCACCACCGCCGCGCGACCTGAACGCGCGCACGAGCAGCAAGCCGAAGACCGCGAGCAGCACGAGGGTCGCGATCGTGCCGACGTCGTCGTGGCCTTGGCGCGCGCGGTGCGGGGCGGGGCGCGAGGCGGCGCCGGTCGCGTCGTAGATCGCCCCCGCGAGCTTCAGCTCGATGGCGTCGACCCCCGCGACCAGGCCGGCGTGCCAGCGATCGTCGCGCCCCTTGGTGAGCGGCGCGACCCGCTCGCGGATGATGTCGTTGGCCTCGAGGTCGGTGAGCTTGTCCTCGATCCCTTTGCCGACCTCGATGCGCAGGCGCCGCTCCTCGTGGGCGAGCAAGAGGACGACGCCGTCGTCCTTGCCCTTCTGGCCGACCTTCCACGTCTTGCCGATGCGGTAGGCCAGATCGGCGATCGGCTCTCCGTCGAGCGAGGGCACGGTGACGACGACGATCGTCTCGCCGGTCGCCTTGTCGAAGGCGCGCAGGCGCGCCTCGAGATCGTCGCGCTCGGCCGGGCTGAGCACCCCCGCGAGATCGGTGCACCAGCGCTCGAAGGGCGGCAGCTGGACGTCGGCCCGCGCGCGCGCCGGGAAGACGAGCGCCAGCAGCAGCGCGAAGCCCGCGACGATGGCCGCCGCGAGCGGAGCGGGGCGCGGCTGCGAACGTCTGCTGCCGGCGATGGTCACGGTCACGCGTGAAGCCTAGAACGACACCTTCGGCGCCGCAGCGGCCGCGGCGTCGGCCTTGAAGTACTCGCGCGGCTTGAACTCGTGGCCGGTCACCTTGTTGACGACCCTGCCGCGGACCTTGCCGAGCTCGGCGTTGTAGTCTTTGACGGCCGAGTTGTACTCCTCGCGCGCGCGGAGCAGGCGGTTCTCGGACCCCTCGATCGAGACGCGCAGGTCGTGGAAGCCCTGGTTGGTCTTGAGCTCGGGGTAGTTCTCGCTGACGGCGAGCAGGCGCGACATCGACCCCTTCAGCTGCGACTGCGCCTCGTTGAAGCGCTTCATCGCCTCGGGGTCGGTCAGCGTGTCGGCGTTCATCTGGATCGAGCCGGCCGAGGCGCGCGCCTTGGCGATCTCCTCGAGCGTGGTCTTCTCGAAGTTCGCCTGCCCCTTCACCGTGGCGACGAGGTTGTCGATCAGGTCGTAGCGACGCTGCAGCGCTGCCTCGACGTTCGCCCAGCGCTCCTGGCAGGCCTGGTCCTTCTCGACCAGCACGTCGTAGTTGCTGCAGCCGGCGAGCGGGCCGCCGAGGACGAGCGCGAAGAACGAGAGGAGCAGGAGGTAGAACGACGGCAGGGGCTTCTTCAGGGCGATCGCGTGAGACATGGTCCTCGGCTGCGACGCGAGGCGACTGCACGGCAGGCCGGACGAGCCCGACCGACCGCGCAGGTTCGCGACTTGTGCAACCCCTTCCATAAGGGTGAATCGGCGCCGCGCAAGCGTCCGCGCGCGGCGCCCGCGGGTGAGCTCGGGGCGCGCATCTGCTAGCGTTCGGCCCGATGGACCAGGGGCTGCTCCGATCGTACCTCGCGACCGTCTACGACCTGCCGACGCCGAACGGCATCGTCCGCGCGTCGCTCGACGGCGACGTCGCCAACGATCCCTCGGCGCTCCCCGATCTGCTGACGCGCCCCTTCGCGATCCTCACGGCCTACAACCCGCGCTCGATGCTCTTGCCCCGCAAGGTCAACGACGGCCGCCACGCGGTCCTGCGCGATCTGCTCGTCCTCGGCTGCTACCGCGTCGAGTCGTGCGTCGGCTACGAGGACGACCCCGACAGCGTGTGGCGCGAGCCCGCGTGGCTGGTGCACGGCATGGATCGCGACGAGGCGATCGCGTTCGGGCGCGTCTTCCGGCAGAACGCGGTCGTCTACTGCCGCAACGCGCGCCCCGAGCTGATCGTCAGCGACCCCACCGCCGACGACGTCGGGCGCGGCTTCGTCGGGCACTGGCGCGTGCGGGCCTGAGCCCTCGCGCGCGCGCCCACGACGGCCGCCCCTTGGGGCTCGCGCAGCCCGAGAGCGAGGTGCGCGCGCGTCACGGCCCGACCCGCACGCGACGCTTGAGCTCTTCGAGCGTGTCGTCGAGGATCCCGCCGATCGCGGCGATTTCGGCGGCCGAAGCGTCGAGCCCCTGCGCGCTCGCCAGCGCCTCGATCTGCGCCGCGCGCTGGCCGAGCTCCGGCGCCGCGAACGTGCCGGCGTTGCCCTTGAGCGAGTGCGCGGCGCGCCGCAGCTCCTCGACGTCGCGTTGCACCAGGGCGTCGCCCATCGCGGCGACGAGCCGGCGAGCGCCGTTCGAGAAGTCAGCGACGAGCGCCGCGAGCGCCGCGAGGTCGCCGTCGGTCAGCACGCGCAGCGCGTCGAAGCGCGCCTCGTCGATGAGCGCGACGCGGGGCACCGGCAGGCGAGAGAGCGAGCCGAGCGAGCGCGGCCGGTCCGACCGCCGCGCCCGCTCGATCGCGGCAGCGAGCTCCGCCACCTGGACGGGCTTGGCGACGAAATCGTCCATCCCCGCCCGACGACAGGCCTCTCGCTGCTCGGGGAGCGCGCTCGCCGTCATGGCGACGATCCACGGCTGCGCCTCGCGCGGCAGCTCCGCGCGCACGCGACGCGCGGTCTCGAGCCCGTCGACGTCGGGCATCTGAACGTCGGTCAGGAGCGCGTCGTAGCGACGCGCCCGCAGCGCCTCGAGGGCCTCGCGTCCGTTGCCGACGACCACCACGCGGTGGCCGAGCCGCTCGAGCAGGAGCCGCGCGACGCGCTGGCTGACGGGGTTGTCCTCGGCGACGAGCACGTGCAGGGAGCCCCCCTCCGGCGAGGCGCCGGGGGCTAGGGAGGGGACTCGGTCCTTCTGGCCGAGGGCGGACGAGAGCGCGTCGAACAGGGGCGCGCGACGCGCCGGGCGCACGACGAACGGCGCGTCGTCGACGGGGGCCCCGGGGCGCAGGTGGCCGACGACCTCGATGCGACGCGAACCAAGCGCCGCGCGCAGCTCGCCGTCGGCCCAGCCCGTCGCGTCGAGGAGCGCGACGCGCACGCCGCCGAGGTCCTCGACGCTCACCTCGGAGGGGTCGGCGCGCCCGATCGGTCGCGCGTCGAGGCTGCGCAACGCCGCCGCCAGCCCCTCGCGGGTCGGCGCGTGCGCCTCGACCACGAGCACCGGCGCGCCGTGAAGATCGAGGCGCGTCGACGCGGGCGACGCGGGCGCGAGCGGGAGCTCCACGTCGAAGGTCGACCCCTCGTCGAGCGCGCTCTCGGCCCAGACGCGCCCGCCCATGCGCTCGCAGAGCCTGCGGACGATCGCGAGGCCGAGCCCCGTGCCGCCGAACCTGCGCGTCGTGGACGCGTCGGCTTGCGTGAACGGCTCGAAGAGCATCGAGATTCGGTCGGGCGCGATGCCGATGCCCGTGTCGCGCACGCAGACGCGCAGGGCTCCTTGCGCGTACGACACGGTCAGAACGACCTCGCCGCGCTCGGTGAACTTGAGCGCGTTGCCGACGAGGTTCAGCAGGATCTGCTGCAGGCGCGCGGCGTCGCCCACGAGCCGGGCGGGCACGTCGTCGTGCACCACCGCCGCGAGCTCGAGGTCGCGCACGAGCGCGTTCGCCGTCAGCACCTCGAGGGTCCCGTCGACGCAGTCGCGCACGTCGAACGGCGCCTCGTCGAGCTCCAGCTTTCCGGCCTCGATCTTCGAGAAATCGAGGACGTCGTTGAGCGTGACCAGCAGCGCGTCGCCGCTCGCCGCGATGAGCGACACCATCTCGCGCTGCTCGCGTCCGAGCTGGGTGTCCGCGAGGAGCGTCGTCATGCCGAGCACGCCGTTCAGGGGCGTGCGCAGCTCGTGGCTCATGGTGGCGAGGAAGTCGCTCTTCAGCCGCGAGACCTCGAGCGCGCGATCGCGAGCCCGCGCGAGATCGTCGGCCTGCTTGCGGATGGTCGCCTCGCGCGCCTCGAGCTCGGCGAGCTTCGCCTCGTACGCCCGGCGCGCGAGCCCCGCGACGAAGACCAGCACGACGCTCAAGGCGACGTGCTGGATGAACCGGTCGTTCGCCCCTTGCACGAATTCCGGGCGCAAGTGGAACCAACGCTCGGCGTGATCGACGATCGTGAGCGCGCCGATCCCCACGAGCGACCAGGCGACGGCCGGGCGCACGCCCAACACGTACGCCGCGACGGGCCCGATCAACGACAGGCCGAACGTGGCCGCCGACAGGTGCTGGCCCGACAGGGTGGACACCGTGGCGATGACGACCACGGCGAGGCCGAGGCCGAGGTGCATCAGCCGGCGCGCCGACCGCTCGCTGCGCGCGCGCGACGCGAGCCTCGCCACCAGCAGGAGCAGCAGCGCGCCGCACGCCTGAACGAGCGCCGTGCGCGGCCGGTGGAGCGCCCCCAGCCGCACCGACGAGGCGCCGAGGAGCACCACCCCGACGAGCATCATCGAGCGGAACGTCCGGGTGCGAGAGAGCGCGTTCATCGCGGCGCGACGCCCCCGCGCTCGCCACGCGCGTCAGACCAGCTTCGCAAGCCGCTCGGCGATCTGCGGCAACGGCAGCACCTCGTTGACGACCCCCGCGCGGACCGCGGCGCCCGGCATGCCATAGACGACCGCGGTCTCCTGCGCCTCGGCGATCACGATGCCGCCCGCCTCCCGCACCGCCTTGGCCCCCTCGGTGCCGTCGTCGCCCATGCCCGTGAGGATCACGGCGATCAGGCGCGAGCCGGCCGCGGCCGCCGCGCTCTTGAAGAGCCGGTCGGCGCTCGGCACGTAGCGATCGGTCGGCGTCGCCGAGCCGACGCGGAGCTTCAGCTCGCCCGCGATCGACACGACCTCCATGCACTGGCGCCCGGGGCAGACGAAGCCGCTGCCGGCCGCGAGCACGTCGCCGTCTTGCGCTTCGGTCACGCGGATGGTGCCGCGGCGGCCGAGGCGCTCGGCGAAGGTGCGCGTGAACTTGTCGGGCATGTGCTGCGCGATCGCGAACGAGGCCGTGCTGTTGGTCGGAAGCCGGCCGACGACCTCGAGCAGCGCCGAGGGGCCGCCGGTCGAGCACGCGATCGCGACGAGCTGACGCGGCCGCGCGATCGACGGACCGAGCGCGGGACGCACGACCGCGGGTAGGGGCGGCGGGGTCGCGAGCTCGCCGCCGCCGAGCGGGCCGACGTTCGGCGAGGTCTGTCGGCGTGCGCCCGGGCGCGCGAGCCCTTCGACCGCGGCGGGCCTCAGGTTTCGCACCAGCAGGACCTTCTCGAGGATCGCCTGGCGCACCTCGGTGCTGTCGGGCGAGATCGTGCGATCGCTCTTGGCCACGAAGTCGAGCGCGCCGAGCTCGAGCGCCTTGAAGACGTTCTCCTTCTGCGAGTAGCTCGACACCACGATGACCGGCGTCGGCTGGCGAGTCATCAGGATGCGCAAGAACGTGAAGCCGTCCATGCGCGGCATCTCGAGATCGAGCGTGATGACGTCGGGCTTCAACGTCGTCGCCAGGCGCAGCGCCTCTTCGCCGTCGGCCGCGCGGCCGACGACCTCGACGTCGGGGTTGCCCGCGAAGATGTCGGCGATGTTGCGCCGGTTGTAGGCGCTGTCGTCGACGACCATCAGCCGCAGCCGACGCGGGCCGGTGCTCGCGGGGGGACGGTCGCTCGAGCTCATTCGCCCCCCTTGTTGCCGCCGTCACGGCCCGTCGCGCCGGGGGGGCGGGAGCCGGGCTCCTTGGGCGGCGTCGGGAACGGCTCGGGCGTACGCAGGCGCGTGGCCTCGGCGCGGTCGCTCTTCTCCTCGGCGCGCGCGAGGCGCTCTAGCAGACGCGTGCGCGAGTCGCGCAGCGTGCCGGAGTCGCGCAGCGCGCTCTGGGAGTCGCGCAGGCCGCTCTGGGAGTCGCGCAGGGCGCTCTGGGAGTCGCGCTGCGAGGACGCCTGCTCACTCGACGAGTCACGCAGCGCGCCCGCCTCGTCGACCGCCTTGGCCGCGCGCATCGGCCGCGGCGAGGCGAAGCCGAAGCCGCTGACCGGGCGGCGGTAGGCGAGATCCTCGCGCAGGTGCAACAGCTCGAAGGCCGTCGAGACGTTGATGAGGGACTCCGAATGGCCGAGCAGGAGCACGCCTCCAGGATAGAGCCGCTCGTGGAATAGGTCGATCACTCGCTTGCGAGAACGCGCGTCCAGGTAGATGAGCACGTTGCGGCAGAAGATCGCGTCGACGCGCCCGACGGCCGGCGCCCGCTCGGCCTCCAGAAGGTTGAGCTGGCCGAAGTGGCAGATCTGCCGAACGCGGTCGGCCACGAGCCAGCCGTCGGGGCGCTCGACGAACCAGCGGCGCTTCTGCTCCGGGGTCGTCGCGCGGAAGGCGCTGAGGCCGTACGTCGCCCGACGGGCGTGGGCGAGGCAGCGCTTGCTGATGTCGCTGCCGTAGACCAGCAGCTCGAAGCCGTGGAGGTCCGGCGACTCGAGCAGCGTGGTGGCGATCGAGTAGACCTCCTCGCCCGTGGAGCAGCCGGCGCTCCACACCGTGAGGCGCTTGCGGCTCGCCGCCTGGCGCGCAAGCATCGGGATGATTTCGTCGCGGAAGGCGCGCAGCTGGTAGGCCTCGCGGAAGAAGTAGGTCTCGTTCGTCGTCAGGCAGTCGATCGCCTCTTCGAGCTCCCCCTTTCCGAGCGGATCGCCGCGCAAGAGCCGCACGTACTCGCCGAACTCCTCGATGCCTAGAATCGCGAGCCGCTCGCGAAGCCGCCGCTCGACCGAGGCGCGTTGGTCTGGGAGCAAGTCGAGGCCGCAGTAGCCGTTGACGAGCTCGCGAAGGGCGCGGAAGTCCTCGGGGGCGAGGTGGGCCTCTTCGGGGAGGAAGGGCGAGCGGGTCATTCGCGCCCCCTCTCGCGCACCGCGTCCATCGACGGCGGCGGCCTGGAAGGGGCTGCGAGGGCGCGATCCACGACCTCGCGGACGGCGGGCTCGCTCTCGTGCGGGAGCCGCGCCGTCAGCAGCGGGCGCGCGCCGAGGGGGTCGAGCCGGACGATGACCTCGACCGCGCGGCGCCGCACCTCCCACGCCGGGTGCGCCAGCAGCTCCGAAACGGCGACGAGCGAGCGGGCGAGCCGGGCGCGCAAGGCCCCGTCAGCGTCGGTCGTGCTCGCCGTCTCGCGAGGCGCGGGAGGCGTGAGGTCGATCGCACGCTGCTCCCGCTCGCCGAGGGCGTCGATCACGTCGAGCGCGACGCGCACGACCGCGGGCGAGGGGTGCTGGAGGGCACCGAGCGCGACCTCCAGGATCGCCGCCGGATCGTCGATGAGCTCGGCGAGCGACTCGATGGCGGCGCACGAGAGGCTCGCGAGCTCTGCCTTCACGAGCGGCGAGATCGCCTCGATTGCGCGCGCATGGCCGGTGGCGCCGAGGGCCCGCACCGCGGCGGCGAGGACGAGCTCGTCATCGCTGGTGGCCAGGAGGCGCAAGAGCGGCAGCACGCCCGGCGGCTCCTGCCCGACCTCGCCGCGCAGACGGCCGAGCGCGCGGATGGCGGCGAGCGCGACCTCGGAGACCTCGTCGGTGACTGCGAGCGCGACCGAGCGCGCCGCCGACGCGCCGCCGATCTGCGCGAGCGCGTCGACGGCTGCGCGCCGGGTCCGCGGCGCCTCCGCCGAGAGCGCGTGCGTGAGCCACGGGACGTCCTCTTGGCGGCCGACGACCGCGAGCAGCGAGCAGGCGATCGCCGCCTCGGCCGACGAGGGGTCGACCTCCGACAGCTGACGCCGCACCGCAAGGGGGGCGCACCGGGCGAGGGTGCGCAGCGACTGCAACGCCGCCGCCGCGACCTTCGGCGAGCGCGCGTTCGCCGCGCGCAACAGGGCCTGCACGTCCTCGGCCGCGGGAGCGACGCCCGCCGACGTCACGATCGCGAGCGCGTGCGCGGCGGCGGCCGCGACCTCCGGGCTCGCGCC
>JAJXTK010000228.1 GCA_021783935.1 Myxococcales bacterium
GAGGCCCCGCTGGCGCGCGGCGGCGATGCCCGCCAGCGCCTGCGCGAAGCTGTCGGCGAGGCCCGTGTGATAGTCGTGCACCGCGGCCTCGGCGCCGTGGAGCGAGACGTGGACGTCGGTGAGCCCGGCGGCGGCGAGGCGCGCGGCGACGTCGGGCACGCCGAGGCGCCGCGCGTTGGTCTGCACGCCGACGCGCAGAAAGCCGAGCGCGCGCGCGTGCGCGACGTGGCGCTCGAGCTCCTTCGCGAGCAGCGGCTCGCCGCCGACGAAGCTCACCTCGTCGTGCCGCGCACGCAGCGCCTCGAGCTCCGCGTGCACCTCGTCCGCGCCGCGGGGCTCGCTGCGCGCCAGCCCTTCGAGCGAGCAGAACACGCACGCGGCGTCGCAGCGACGCAGCAGCGTCAGCGTCGCGCGCGAGCGGCCCCCGTGGCCCACGTCAGACGTCGAAGATGCCGTCGGGGTAGCGCCGCGCACGCTCCTCGAACGTCAACAGCTCGGGCACGCGCGCCCCCTCGCGGAGCCTGCGGGCGAGCGCGTCGCCGAGCGCCATCGCCGCGAGCCCCTCCACCTCGTCGGTGCGCTTGCTGCCGTCGCCGCCGTTGCTGACGTGCACCGCGAGCCCCGGCGCGCGCCCGACGCCGTCGCCGTCGCGACACGCTCGAAGCACGTCGAGCTGGAAGCGCACGCCGGCGGGCGTCTCCATCCGGACGGCGATGCCGCCGAGCTGCCTCGAGCGCACCTCGATCACGCGGCAGCGCGCGAGCGTCGAGCCCGCGCGCACATCGCCCATCAGCTCGGCGAGCTCTGCCGCGGACGCCGATGCCTCGAGCGCGGGCCCGTCTACCTCCCCGGCACGCACCGCCGGGCCCTTGGCCTTCGCCTGCTCCGCGCGCCCATGGCCAGAGAGCACCACTCGCGCCGCCGCGAGCGCGGAGGCCGAGGCGCCGAGGGCTGCGAGCGCGTCTCGCCGCGACGTGGTCCGGTTCCGATGCGACATCCGTCCTCCGAAATCGATGCCAAGGGGCCGGCACCCCGAAGGGCGCGGCGATCACGCGACGAGCAAAGCGTAACGGGCGCGGCGAGCCCGTTCAACTTCGCGGGGCTCGGACCCTCGGCCGCCTACCCGACCCGACCTCGTCACCAACTGCCGTGCGAGCCGTGCGAGCCGTGCGAGCCGTGCGAGCCGTGCGAGCCGTGCGAACCATGCGAGCCGTGCGAGCCGTGCGAGCCGTGCGAACCGTGCGAGCCGTGCGAGCCGTGCGACCCATGCGAGCAGTGCTGCGCGGGGATCGGCCTGCTCGGGTCGTCGCCGATCGGCGCGCGCTCGATCGTGTCGAACGCGCGATCGGAGATACCTCGCTCGGTCGACGAGAGAAATCCGCTGGCATCTCGCTTGAACGTAGGCAGGTCGTCGGTGTCATCGGCCGCCATCACGCCCCTCCATCGCGAGCGCGCTCGCGCAACGAACCAGGAGTATACCGCCGACGGCGGGCGCGGCGAGCGGCGCGCTCAGAGCGCGCAGGTCTGGAGGAAATGCGTGCGGTCGCGCACGGTCGTCCACCGCTGGAACGTCTGGATCACGTGCGGGTCGCCCGAGGCGATCTTCTCGAACAGGTAGTCCTGGATCCCCTTGTGCACCGCGCAGAGCGTGCTCTCGCGCATGCGCCCGAAGATCGACCCCTGGGTCTTGTGGTTGTGCACGGGGCACACCCCGCAGTAGGGCTGGTAGGTGCAGTTCACGCAGTCGGGCTGCGCGTCGAGGTTCGAGGCGATCGCCATCGCGCGCACCGTCTCGTGCCCCATGAGATCGCGGTAGGTGGTCTTGCCGAGCTCGCCGATGAGGAAGGTGTCGTCCCCCATCTCGTGGAGCATTCGCCCCTCGTCGCAGGTGAAGATCTTCCCGTCGTAGTTGTAGGCGACCTGGCCGATCGCCGCGCCGCACGGGCTGCGGATGTCGAGGAAGTTCGGGTCCTCGCCGCCGAGGATCTTGGTGAGGAAGATCGCCGCGAAGCGCTCGAGGATCTGCACGCCCTGCTTGTTGAGCTCGAGCATGTAGTCGACCGCGTCGCGGTAGAACTCGAGGTAGTCCTTGCGCGGGTACTCGACCCGACCGCCGCTCCGCTCCGCGAACCCGAACGGATCGACCGGGCGCAGGAAGAGCGCCTTGCACCCGAGCCCGACGTAGGTGTCGACGACGTCTTTCCAGAGCGGGAGCGTCTCGCTCGTCGTCGTGAGCAGCGCCTCGACGTGGTAGAGCGTCGGGTCGAGCCCGAGCCTCGCGTACTCCTCGTTGATGCGGCCGATCCAGTGCTTGGCGACCGCGTGCGCGTGCCCGGCGAGCGGCAGGGCGGCGGCGCCGCTCGGGAGCTTGCGCTGCTTGTCGTGCAGGTGCTCGGGGCCGTCGACGCTCGTGCACATCTGCACCTTGTGTTCGACGAGCCACTTCAGCTTCTCCTCGGTCATCAAGGAGAGGTTGCTGACCATCGTGAACTCGAGCGTCTTGCCGACCTTCTCGTTCTTCTTCAGCGCGTAGTCGACGATGTGCTGGACGACCTCGAAGTTCGCGAGCGGCTCGCCCCCCTGGAACTCGATGGTCACGCTCGGGTTGGTCGACCGGAGGATCAGATCGACCGTCTTCTCGGCCGTCTCCTTGCTCATGTCGGTGTGCGTCGCGCTCATGTCGGCGCGCGAGGCGTGGCAGTAGACGCAGGTCTCGTTGCACCGGAGCGTCACCACCACGATGTGGAGGTTCGGCCCGAGGTCCATGAAGCGCTTGCGGGTGCGGATGCGCTCCTCGATCGCCCTCTGATCGACCTCCGCGCGCACGAAGTTCCGCTCGCGCAGGCGCGTGTAGAGCGCGGAGTCGCGGGCGACCGTGCCCTCGGCGAACGCCGTGAACTCGGCGTCGTCGAGCAAGACGAACGCCCCCTCGGTGTTGGTGAGCAGGTGCTTGCCCGCGACCTGACGGTGGCGGAACGGCATCGCGAACGAGGTGCTGGCCTTTCGGATCTGCAGGAGGTTCATCGCGCGCCGGTGCTCCGCCGAATCGTGAGGCCGAGGGCGTAGTTGCCGAGCTCGCCGGCGACGCGGCGCTCGCGCGGGGGCGCGTCGGCCGACAGCCGGACGATCCAGTGCTCGTCGTCCTCGGCTCGCTCGATCGTGGCGAACCGCTCGAAGGTCTTGATGGCCTCGTCGACGGTCTCGCCGTCGTAGAGGTCGCGGTGGAAGCGGAGCTCGGTCACGGCTTGGGCTCCGCGTCGGGCTCGGCGGCCTCGGCCTTGGGCTCCTCCGCCTTCTTCTTGCCGTACTTCTCCTCCCACGACATCGCGATCCCCAGCGGATCGTCGAACGCCTCGTCGGAGAAGTCGAACGCCTCGAGGTCGTCGAGCCCCGGCGCGCCGCGGGCGCCGCCGAGCGCCCGCGCGGTGACCGCTTCGATGATCGAGCGGCTCTCCTTGGCGATCTGCGCGCGCCACGCGCACGAGAGCAGCTCGTTGCCGAGCTCGCCCAGCATCGCCCGCACGCTCTGCTCGTCGGTCGCCTTCTTGGGCGAGAGCCACACCCGGTAGGCGCCGCCGTCCGCGCGATCGAGCAGCACGAAGCAGCGATCGATGAACACGTACGCCGCGCCGTAGATCGCCTCGAGCGGATAGAGGCCGGCGTCGACGCGCACGCTCGCGCCACCGCGCTCGAGATCGAACTGCACTTGGCCTTCGGGGAATCCATCGAGAGACGAGGACATGGGCGTGAGGCTCCGCTCCGAGCGACGTCGATGCGACAAGCGCGCATCGTCGATGCGCTTGCGCGACGTGGTACGAGCGCAGAAACGAGATCCGCGCGCGTGCTCGCCGGCCAACGCTACGCGAAGCGAACAAGCCGTGCAATTGCCGGCTCGGCCGTTTCGGGGCGCGCGAGGCCACGCCCGCGCGAGCGTCCGCTCTCCCCGTATACTCCCTGCTCCCGATGCTCGCCGCACCGCGCGATCTGACCATCCCCGACCCTGGCTCGCGCACGGCGCGCGACGTGCTCTCCGCGGCGCTGCGACGCCTGCTCGTCGATCTGCGCGAGCTGCCGCGCCTCGCCGTTCGCGACCCGGTGCGTCGTGATCTCGAGCAGCTCTCGCGCGCGCTCGCCGAGGTCCAGCGCGCGAGCCCGGGCGCGCTCGTGAGCGTCCTTCGCCGCGTCGACGTGGGCGCGCCGCTGCGCTGCCTGCGCACCCCCGACGCCACGCCGATGGCGCTCGACGACCTAGTGGCCTCGTTCACCGCCTCCGCGGCGCTCGAGCTCGCGCGCGCCGAGGCGCTGCCGCAGCCGATCATCCAGCAGTGGCTGCCGCGCAGGATCACCTCGTCGGCGGGGCGCTTCACGCTCCAGATCCCGGCGACGGCGCGCTCGATCGTCTACGCCAGCGGGGCCGTGACGATCCGCGGCGAGCTCGGCGAGGAGCGCGTGCGCTTGGTCGACGGCGGCGCGCTCGAGGGCCCGAGCGTGCGGCGCACCTTCCACGTGGTCGAGGGGGACGTGCTGCTCGCCCTCGACGACGCCAACCCCCTGTCGATGGTCGACGCGCACCCGAGCAAGTCGGGCAACCCGATCAATCTCGGCGGGCGCCCCGTCGAGCAGTGGCTCGCCGCGCTGCGCGACGCGCTCGCCCGCGTGGGGCGCCACCTGCCGGAGCTCCGCGGCGAGATCGACCTCCTCGTGCAGCAGTTCGTGCCGGTCGGGTGGGACGCCGAGCGGCACGTCTCGGCGTCGTACCGCGAGGCGATCGGCACCGTCTACCTCTCGCTGCACCCGAGCGCGATGACCATGACCGAGGCGGTGATCCACGAGTTCCAGCACAACAAGCTCAACGCGCTCTTCGAGATCGACGGGGTGCTCGAGAACGCCTTCTCGCCGCTCTACGAGAGCCCGGTGCGCCCCGACCCGCGGCCGCTGCACGGCGTGCTGCTCGCGGTGCACGCGTTCCTGCCGGTCGCGCGGCTCTACGAGCAGATGATCGAAGCGGGGGCCCCCGAGGCGAAGAGCGAGTCGTTCCTCGCGCGCTACCGCGCCATCGCCCGCATCAACCGCGAGGGGGCCGAGGTCGTGCGGTCGAACGCGCGCCCGACCGCGGCGGGGCGCGCGCTGCTCGACGAGATCGCGCGCTGGGACGAGCACTTCCGCCCCGTCGCCGAGCAGCCGTGATCGCTCACGCCTCGCCGCGCAGCGCGGCGATCGCGCGCGAGACGTCGCGCACCAGCTCGGGCGAGGGGGCCACGATCGCGCGATCGAGGGCGTAGCGCAGGCCGATCTTCGCGCCGCTCGTCGAGAGCTCGATCGCGACGCCGAGATCCCCCACCGACATGCGCGCCTCGACGCGACGACCGCCGTCGAGGGCCACGACGTCCAAGAGCGCGAGATCGCCGATCGGCGACGCGACCCGCAAGCGACCGAGCGCGCGCGCGACGCGCGGATCGAGCGCGCTCTGCGCAGACGCCGCGAGCGCGACCGCGTCGTCACCGACCGGGTGCAGCACGCGCGTGCCTTCGGCGAGCCTCGCGAAGAGCGCGCGCAGCGCAGCGACGGTCGCGCGCTCCTCGAGGGTCGTGTCGAGCAGGTCGAGCACGAAGCGGTCGGTCGCCGCGACGCCCGCCCCGTCGGGCCGCAGCGCGATCGAGAGGCGCCCCCCCGCGCCGTCGTCGTAGCCGAGCGTCACCACGCGCGCGAGGGCGTCGACGGCACGTGACGACTCGCGGAGCCCCGCCGGCGCGAGCCCCTCGACGCGCGCGAGGCAGGGCTCGAGGTGCTTCACGAACAGGCGCCGCTGCCGATCGACCGACAGCAGGCGATCTGCCGAGATCGGCCGGAGCTCGGCGAGCCCGTGAAAGCGCCGATAGGTGTCGAACACCCCGCTGCACTCGCGGTCGAAGACGCACTCCCGGCAAGCCTCGACCTTGACCTTGTCGCGGCGCTTGACGAGGTACTTGTCCCACGGCGCGCTGAGCTCGCGCGCGCCGTCGGCCGCGACGGTCAGCGTCGGCTCGCCGTCGTGGTGGATCCACGGCGCCAGGTGCGGCGCGACGCAGTAGGGGAGGTTGCCCACGTTGACGTCGAAGCGGTCTGGGAAGCCGGCGATCATCGCGTCGAGGTGCGACACCAGCTCCGAGTTGCGCGGCATCGCCGCGCGCAGCTCGTCGTCGGTGCGCACGCCGGCGTCGAGCGGACGCATCAAGTCGAGGTGCAGCTGCGAGACGCCGTGGGGGCGCAGGAGCGCGGGGAATTGATCGATCGACTCGAAGTTCGAGCGCACGACGCACATGTTCACCGTGACGCGCTGGCCGCGCGCCCGCAGGTTCGCGAGCGCGTCGACCAGACGCTGGAAGGAGCCGAGCTTCCCGGTCGTGCGCTCGTGCGCCGCGCGCGTCGCCCCCTGGAACGAGAGGCGGAAGGTGAAGGCGCCGCCCGTCGCGAGCAGCTCGTCGACGAAGGAGGCGCGCGCGAGCTTCACGCCGTTGGTGAAGATCACGATCTCGCCGAAGCCCATGGCGACGGCCGCGCGCACGACCTCGAAGAAGCCCGGCTGCAAGGTCGGCTCGCCGCCGAGCAGGGTGACCTTCTGGATCCCCTTCGCGCGCCCCGCGCGCAGCGCGTCGATCGCCGGCGCGACGTCGGCGGGGAGCGCGTCGCCGTGTTCGGTGCGCTGCCCGCTCACGCAGAAGACGCACCGGTTGTTGCACATGTGCCCGAGCTGGATCTCGAGTTGGCGATCGGGCTCCATCGGGCCAGGCAAGGGTAGCAGACGGGGACGAGGCTTCCGCGCCGGCGGCTCGCGCGCTACCTCGTCCGCATGCGTCCTTGGGAGATCGTCGACCGCGCGGCGGCCCCCGACGGCACGGAGCTGACCCTCTCGCGCCGCGGTGACGATTGGGAGGTCGGGGCCGGCGGCAAGACGCTCATGTCTACGCGGATGCACGCCTCGGAGGAGTCGCTGGCGCAGGTCGCGCTCTCGATCGTGCCCGATGCGCGCCACGTGCTCGTCGGCGGGCTCGGGCTCGGTTTCACGCTCCGCGCGACGCTCGATCGTGTGCCCGAGGACGCGCACGTCGTGCTCGCGGAGCTCTCCCCCGCGATCGTCGCGTGGAACGAGCGTTTCGTCGGCAACTTCGCCGACAGACCGCTCGCCGATCCGCGCGTCGAGCTGCGCGTCGGCGACGTGCGCGGGCAGCTGCTCGCGGGGCGGGGCGTCTACGACGTGATCCTGCTCGACGTCGACAACGGCCCGACGGCGATGGTCCAGGAGGACAACGCTCGGCTATACGGCGACGCCGGCGCACGCGAGTGCCTCGCGGCGCTGCGCACCGGCGGCGTCCTCGCGGTCTGGTCGGCCGCCCCTGACCAGCGCTACCTCGCGCGCCTGCGCTACGCGGGCTTCGCCGCCGAGGCGAAGATCGTCCGCGCGCACCGCGGGGGCGGCGTTCAGCACGTGATCTTCCTCGCGCGCAAGCTCCCGCACGAGCACGGCCGCCCTGCCGACGAGCGGCGCCCGCGCTACAGTCGGCACAGGTGAAGGCGCTCATCAAGGTCGGCTACGGCTGCAACGCGTCGAGCGGCGCGCCCGTCGGCCGCGCCACGAGGGGGAGCGCCGGCTGCCGCTCCCCCTCGAGCTCCCCCACCAGCGCGCGGCGGTTCGCGCGATGAAGGCGCTCATCAAGGTCGGCTACGGCTGCAACAATCACTGCACCTTCTGCCACACGCTCGACGTGCGACACGTCGACGGCTCCGCCGACGAGGTCGCGCGCAAGATCGATCGCGCCGCGGTCCTCGGGCACTCGATGATCGTGCTCTCCGGGGGCGAGGTCACCATGCGCCCCGAGCTGCTCGCGTGGGCGGCGCGATCAGCCGCGCTCGGCATGGATTTCGGGCTCGTCACCAACGGCCGCGCGCTCGCCTACCCGGAGCTCGTCGACAAGCTGCTGAAGCTGCGCCTGCGCTACGTCTACCTCTCCATGCACGGCGGCACGGCCAAGATCCACAACCTGCTCGTGCGCGCGGACGCCTTCGAGCAGACGCACGCCGCCGTGAAGAACCTCTCGGGCAAGGGGATCGATCTCTGGGTCAACACGGTCGTCACGCGCCAGAACCTCGCGCACCTGCGCGGCGTCGTCGACGCGATGCTCCCCTTCCGCGACGCCGTGCTGAAGTTCTCGATGGTGGCGCCCAAGGGGGGCGGCGAGAGGCACTTCGACCGGCTCACGCCGCGCGTGTCCGAGGTCGCGGCGAAGGTGCGCGACGCGATCGAGTACGGGCTCGCGAAGGCCGGAGGCGAGGGGCCGCGCTTCGCCCACGACGGCGTCCCGTTCTGCCTCTTGGCGGGGCACGAGGCGAGCTACGACGACCTCAAGACGCACGCCTTCCGCACGATGGTGGAGGTCGGCGAGCCGGACTTCTTCCCGGTCGACGATCTGCACAAGGTCCAGCCCGCGGCGTGCGACGACTGCGCCGCGCGCGGCCCCTGCCCCGGGCTCTATCGCGGCTACCCCGAGGTGCACGGCGTCGACGAGCTCCGGCCGGTGCGGGCGCCCGCGCGACCGAGCGCGTTCCACTACGCGCCCGAGAGGATCGTGGGGAGGCTGTCGGGCCCCTCCTTCGAGGGGTGCCCGGTGCGCCGCGACGGAGTCACGCCGTGGGACCGCGGGCGCGACGTGCTCGTGCGCAGGGGCGATCGCATCGCGCGCTTCCGCGCCGAGGCGCGCGACTTCACCGACGCCGAGATCGCGCGCACCAAGCACGAGCTCGGGCAGCTCTACGTCGAGGTCGGCCCCGAGCTGCGCAAGCTGCGACGAAGCCCGGTGTGCGCGGGGTGCGACGCGTCGGAGCGCTGCGCAGGGCTCTTCGAGGCGGTGCGCGAGAACGTCGTGGCGCGCGACGAGGCGAGCGTGCGCGAGCGCTTCGCACGCATCGGGGGGGACGTGCTCGACGTCGATCCTTCGCTGGTCGCGAGCGTCGAGGTGATCGTGGAGGGGCTCGCCGACGGCTCGCTCGACGGCGCGCGCCTGATCGGCGTGTGGAAACG
>JAJXTK010000229.1 GCA_021783935.1 Myxococcales bacterium
CCGCGATCCCGACGGCGCCGAACGCGAGCCCCCCGCTGCCGACGACGGCGAGCCTCCCTCCCGCGCCGACGTTCACCGCGCCGCCGGCGACGACGACCGAGGCGCCCCCCGCCATCGCCGACGATCTGGTGCCGGCGTGCCGCTTCAACTGCGACGCGCTCCGCAACGCCTGCGGCGTCGGGGACGTGACCGGCTGCTACCAGCTCTGCGACGAGTACGATCGCACCCTCATCAGGGCGTGCCGCAGCCCGATGGCGGCGTACTTCCGGTGCCTCGCGTGGACAGCGAGCTGCGTCGGGGGGCAGCCGAGGAGCGACACGTCGAAGTGCGCCGCCGACAAGGCCGCGTTCGACACGTGCAAGGGGTGATTCGACAGGCGAGCAGCGGCGAGCCTGACGCGCCGGCCGCGCGCGCCGAGCGTCGGCCCGCAGAGGACGCTCCGCGATCTCGATCCGGCCGCACGCGACGCGCAGGCGAGCGACCTGAGGGGGCCCTCGACTTCACGCGGGAGCCGCGGCCGCAGCGGCGCAGCGACCCTGACCGGGCGCTTCAGGGCCTGTAGTTCAGCGGCGTCGCGCAGAGCTGCACCTGCGCGCACTTCGCCTCGTTCGGTCGGCACGCGAGCGTCGTGCAGATCTGCCCCTGCGCGCACCGAGTCTTGCCGCATGTGACGACCGGCATCGAGGCATAGTCGCCGGCGCTCGGGCCGTCGTCGGGCGTGTTCGAGGTCGTCGTCGTCGTCGACGAAGAGGTCGAGTCGGACGAGCCGGAGGACGAAGACGAAGACTCGCTCGAGTCGTCGCCGCCGCTCGGCTTCTCGTCACCGCCCGTGGTTGCGGGCTTCTCGGAGCCGCCACAGGCCACGGCGAAGGCGAACGGAAGGGCGGCGATGACCGCGAGCAAAGAGGAGCGCGCGCGCATGGGCCCCTTGTACCGCATCGCGTCCGCGGGCGGGATCCCCGCTTCGCCAACGGCGGATTGTTGCGGCGTCACGGTCGCGCGACGGCACGGATCGACGCGGCGACCTGCTCGGCCTGGCGCACGCAGTCGCTGATGCCGACCCCGTCGTAGGCGCTGCCGGCGACGTGCAGCCCGCCGTGCGCCGCGAGCCGACCGCGGATGCGCGCGATGAGCGCCGCGTGGCCGACGCGCGGCTGGGGGCTCCCTCGGTGAAAGCGCGCCACGTGCGCGAAGAGCGGCTCGGCGCGCGCGCCGATGGTGAAGGCAGCCTCCTTCTCGGCGAGCTCGACGAGCGTCGCGTCGGTCGCCTCGAGGTTGCGCTCGGCGAAGAAGCAGCGGACGAGCACGTGCCCCGCGGGGGCGCGCCCGGGCCACTTGCTGCTGACCCACGTGCCTGCGACCACGTCGCGGCCGAGGTCGCGCGGGACGAGGTAGCCCGTGGCGTCGAGGCGACGCCCGAGATCGGCCTCGCGATAGGCCAGGAACGCCGCCACGGCCGATCCATAGCGAATCGATGCGAGATCGTCGGCGAGCGCGGCGTCGAGGCCGCGCAGCAGCGCCGCCGCGAGGTGCGCCGGGCCGGTGAGCACGACCTCGTCGGCTGCGTGCACCCCCCCCTTCGCGTCGACCACCGCGTACTTCGCGCCGTCGCGTCCGGCCTCGACGCGCGCCACGGCGAGCTCGCGCCGCACCACGCCGTCGAGGGCGCGTTCGAGCGCGTCGACGAGCGAGCCCATGCCGTCGCGCAGCGAGGCGAAGGGGCTCTTCGGCGGCGTCGACGGCGCCCCCGGCGCGCGCTTGGGCATCAGCGCGCGCGCGCCGCGCACGACGCTCCCGTTCTTCTCGAGCGCGGCGATCTGGGGGTAGGTCGACATGAGGCTAAGGTCGGCCACGTCGCCGCTGAAGAGCCCGCCGAGCAGCGGCCCGGCGAGCCGATCGAGCGCCTCCTTGCCGAGCCGCCTCTGCACGAAGTCGCCGACCGCCTCGTCCTCGCCGGGCGCGCGCCCGTAGCCTCGCGGCAAGACGAGATCGAGCAGCACGCGCGCCTTGCCGAGGGGCGTGAGCAGCGGCGAGCGCAGCAGCGGCCGGACCCGCGAGGGGATGCCGAGGAAGAGCCCCGCCGGCTGCGCGACGAGCCCCGTGCGCGTCGCGACGTACACGCGCCGGTTGTCCGCGATGGTCTCGATCAGCGCGTCGCCGAGCCCGAGCGCCTTCACCAGCTGCGTCGCGTGGGGCTTTTGGGCGACCCAAGAGTCGGGCCCCTCGTCGAGCAGAAAGCCGTCGCGTCGCACGGTGCGCAGGTTGCCCCCGAGGCGCGCGCTCGCCTCGAGGACCTCGACGGCGACGTCTGCCCCGCCTGCGACCAGCGCGTGGGCGGTGGCGAGCCCCGAGATTCCACCCCCGATGACGACGACGCGGCGAGCTGCGGCCATGAGCGATCCCTCGTCTGGTGCGAGACGACCGTGAGCTTTGGTCAGCGCGGCGTGGAAGCCAACGCGAATCGCGCCTCCCCCTCGGCGATCAGCGCGAAGGGGGTCGGCGTGCGCCCCTCGAGCAGCGCGCCGAGCGCGTCCATCACGAGCGCGGCGTAGTCGTCGTCCGACTTGACGCAGTCCTCGCGGCGGATCGTCACGGTCGAGCGCACGCCGGCGAGGTCGATCGCCTCGCCCGAGGCGCTCGCGGCCTCGCCGCGGTAGAGCGCGCGCGCCGCGGCGAAGGGCACCGCGATGAGCCCCGCGAGCTCCTCCGGATCGGGGCGCAACGCGCCGAGCGGGCGCGCGACGATCACGCCGAAGGCGTGCTGGATCTCGCGGTCGCGCACGCCGGGCGCACGATCGTTGGCGTAGGCGCGCAGGCCGAGCGGCACGACCTCCGAGAGCGCGAGCGCGAGGCCGATCTCCTCCTCGGCCTCGCGCAGCGCCTCGGCGATCCCCTCTCCCGCGCGCAGGTGCCCGCCGACGGCGACGTCGACGGCGCCTGGCCAGGTGTCCTTCTCGAGGCTGCGCCGCTGCAGCAGCAGCCGCGGCTCGGGGTCGCGCAGCACGACCCAGACGTGCAGCGCCTGGTGCCAGTCGCCGTCGCGGTGCACCTCGCCGCGCGGCTTGGCGAAGCCGAGCGGGCGGCCGCGCGCGTCGACCACGTCGAAGAGCTCGCGAGGGTCCTGGGCGGCCATGCACCGAAGCATAGACGGGGAGACTCGACGCGACGGGGACGCGAGCGTCGAGCGGCTCGCGTCGCGCCGCACAAATGACCCGCGCCGGCGAGCGCGACCGTCATGAGCGAATCCGTCGCGTTCGTGCAACGCGTGCGTCCTCGCAAGATCGTGAAAAACCATTTTGCCGCGGTCTCGCTCAGCACCCCGGCCCCCCTCGCCGTGACATCTTTCATGCAGGCGAAAGACGACATCGCGATGAAGCCGAAGCAGGTGCTGCCGCAGCTGGCCCGGGTCGGCGCTCAGGCCGAGAGCGGCGTCGTGCCGATCGCCCGCGGCTCGATGGCTCCCGATCGCGCGATCGAACGCGAGCGCTTCGTCGCCGACGCCACCGCGGCCCTCGCGGAGTCGCTCGACTCCGACGCGACGCTCGACACGATCGCGAGGCTCATCGTGCCGAGGCTCGCCGACCTGTGCATCGTCGACCTCTGCGGCGAGCACCGCTTGGTGCGCGCGAAGCTGCTCCACCGCGACCCCGTCGCGTTTGGCGAGCTCGAGGCGCTGCGCGGCTGCGCGCCCGAGCTCGACGCCGACGTCCCCTGCGCGAAGGCGGCCCGCACCGGCGAGCCGACCGTCGTCGCCGCCGTGACCGACGCGTGGATGCAGGCGGTCGCCACCGGCGACGCGCACCTCGCGGCGCTGCGCAGGTCCGCCGTGCAGTCGGCGATGTTCGTGCCGATGGTCGCCTCGGGGCGCACCGTCGGCGTGCTCACGCTGCTCTCGAGCGAGCCCGGGCGCCGCTACGGCGAGGTGGATCTCACCTACGCCATGTTGCTCGCGCATCGCGCGGCGGTGGCCCTCGCCCACGCGCGCATGTACGAGGAGGCCGTGCGCGCGCGGCGGGCGCGCGACGATCTGCTCGCGATCGTGTCTCACGACCTGCGCGGCCCGCTGAGCGTGATTCAGCTGAGCGCGACGGCGCTCGATCGCAAGAGCCCCTCGCACGAGTCGGCGGCGATCCTCCGCGGCGTCACGCGGGCGAGCGTGCTCATCCAAGACCTGCTCACGATGGCGCGGCTCGACGCGGGGCAGCTGCCGCTCGAGCGCACGCGCGAGGCCGTCGGCGCGATGATCGACGAGGTCGTCGAGCTCTACCGACCGGCGGCGCAGGAGAAGGGCATCGCGCTCGAGGCGATCGTCGAGCCCGAGCTGCCGGAGCTGTTCGTCGATCGGCGGCGCATGCACCAGGTGCTCGCCAACCTCGTCGGCAACGCGCTCAAGTTCACGCCGGCCTCGGGGTGGATCGAGGCGCGCGCGCGCCGCGCTGGCGATTTGGTGGTGATCGAGGTGTCCGACAGCGGCGTCGGCATCGACGCCGAGGGGCTCGAGCACGCCTTCGATCGCTACTGGCAAGCGGCGCACGCGCGCCGTGCGGGCGCAGGGCTCGGCCTCGCGATCGTCAAGGGGATAGTCGACGAGCACGGCGGCGCGGTGCGCATCACCAGCGAGCTCGGCAAGGGCACGTGCGTGACGATCGAGCTGCCCATCGCGGCGGCGTGAGCGCGCGCTCGGCCGCCGACGGGCCCCGCTGGCTCAGCGGGCCGAGTACTCGTGCACGAAGTCGACGAGCGCCTTGACGCTGTCGATCGGCGTCTCGGGGAGGATGCCGTGCCCGAGGTTGAAGACGTGCCCGGGGAGCTTCTTGCCCTCATCGACGACCTTCGCGGCGCGCTTCTTGAGCACGTCGAGCGGCGCGAAGAGCAGGAGCGGATCGAGGTTGCCCTGCAGGGCGACGCCGGGGACGAGCTTCGCCGCGTCGGTGAGCGAGATGCGCCAGTCGACGCCGATGACCGTGCCGCCCGCCTGCTTCTGAAGGCCGAGGAGGGTCGCCGTGCCGGTGCCGAAGTGGATGACCGGCACGCCCGTGGCCTCGAGGTCCCGGAGGATGTGCGCGACGTGCGGCGACACGAACTCGGCGTAGTCCTCGGGCGAGAGCTGCCCGATCCACGAGTCGAAGAGCTGCACGGCCTGGGCCCCCGCGGCGACCTGCGCGCGCAGGTAGCGTCGCGTGACCTCCGCGAGCTTCTCCATCAGGAGGTTCCACGCGGCCGGATCGCCGTACATGAGCCTCTTGGTCTTGAGGTAGTGCGTCGACTTGCCTCCTTCGATCAGGTAGCTCGCGAGCGTGAAGGGGGCGCCCGCGAAGCCGATCAGCGGAACCTTCCCCGCGAGCTCCTTGCGCACGAGGCGGATCGCCTGCATCACGTAGCCGAGCCCCTCCTCGGCCTCGAAGACGCGCAGCCGCTCGACCCCCGCGCGATCGGTGACCGGCTGGTGCACGACCGGCCCCTCGCCCTTGGCGAACTCGAACGGCGCCCCCATCGGCTCGAGCGGCAGGAGGATGTCGGCGAAGAGGATCGCCGCGTCGACCCCGTGCGCGACCGGCTGCAGCGTGACCTCGCACGCGAGCTCGGGCGTCTTGCACATCTCGAGCATCGAGTGCTTCGCGCGCAGGGCGCGGTACTCGGCCATGTATCGCCCGGCCTGGCGCATCATCCAGATCGGCGTGCGGTCGACGGGCTCGCGGCGGCAGGCGCGGAGGAAGCGATCGTTCATGGCGCTCATGGTGCGGGCGTCATACACCGACTCGCCGGGCGAGTCCGCGCCGAGCGAACATCGCGGCGATCGCCCTCGTTGCGGCGCTCGAGCGCGCGCCGCGCTCCTTCAGTCGCCGAGCACGACGACGACGAGCTTGCGCGACTGCGGGCGCGTGCGGTGCTCCCACAGGTAGATGCCCTGCCAGGTGCCGAGCGCGAGGCGCCCCTCGACGATCGGCACGACCTCGCTCGTGTGCAGCAGCGCCGCCTTGGCGTGCGCCGGCATGTCGTCGGGCCCCTCTTCGTCGTGCTCCCACGCGCCGAACGCGGGGCGCTCGGGCGCCTGGTGCTCGAGCCAGCGCGCGAGGTCGCGCCGCACCGCGGGGTCGGCGTTCTCCTGGATCACGAGGCTCGCGGAGGTGTGCCGCACGAAGATCGTGCAGGTGCCGGTGCGCACGCCCGAGGCGGCGACGACGCGACGGATCTCGTCGGTGACGTCGACGGGGCCAGGGCCGCGCGTGGGGACCGACAGCTCGCTCGAGTGGGCCACGCCGCGCTCCTACCACGGCGCGCGCGGGGCCCTGCCGTCGGCTACGTTGGGCGGGCGATGACCGCGCCGATCGAGAGCCGCGGCGCGACGCCGCGCTTCTTCTGCGACGCGATGCTCGGGGGCCTCGCGCGGTGGCTGCGCGCCTCGGGCTACGAGGCGAGCTTCGAGCACGGCATCGCCGACGCGACGCTCGTCGAGCGCTCGCGCGAGCGCGGGGCGATCCTGCTCAGCTCCGACTCTCCGCTGTTCGAGCGGAGGCCGGTGCGCCTCGGCGAGGTGCGCGCGCTCTTCGTGCCACGGCACGCGCCGGTGCTCGATCAGACGGTCTTCGTGCTCCGCACGCTCGGCCTCCCCCTTCGCGCGCCGCGCTGCATGCGGTGCGGCGGCGAGCTCGGCGAGGTCGCGCGCGAGCTCGTGGCCGCCGAGGTGCCGCCGAGGTCGCTAGGCGCCTACGACCTCTTCTACCGGTGCGCCTCGTGCCGTCGCGTCTTCTGGCACGGCACGCACTGGGACCGCATCGAGGCGACGCGCGCCACGATCGCCGCGCAGCTGTGAGCGTGCCCCCCTCAGGCGCTGCCGCCCGGCGCGGTCACGATGGGGCCGATCTCCAGGAAGACGACCGTGGCCCCGTCGCGGTCGATCACGACGAAGGGCACGAAGCCGGGGCGGCGCGTCGAGAGCGCGGCGATCCCGTGCCCGAGCGCCTCGTCGAGCACCTCGCGCCGGACCACCGCGACCATCGCCGCGCCGAGGTCGGCCTCGGCGTCGCGCGACGGGCGCTCCGCGGCGTCGATGATGACGATCGCGTCGTCGCCGTGCCGGTGGAGCACGTCATCGATCAGGGGTGCGAGCACGTGGCGCGGGATCGAGCTGGCGAGGTCGAGCCGACGTGCTTCGCGCTCCATGCGGTCGATCGACGGGCGTTCTTCGGTTCGCATGGGCGCCTCGTGGACGAAGGCCGCCGGCCCGCGCCCGACGGATCGTCGCTGCATGGCCCGTTCCCCGGCAGCGAAGAGCCGGCGCGCCGCCGCGTGTGCATCGATTGACCGGTCGGCGAAGGCCGCGCTTCGCGTTCACGACGCCGCCGCGCCGAGCGTCGCGCGCCGCTCGACGGGCTCAGCCGCGCTCAGAGGCCGCCGCGCGTCGCCTCGATCGTGACCAGCACCGCGGCTGCGACCGCGACGGCGGCGCCGGCGAGGCGCACAGCGCGCATCGACCCCTCGCCGCGACGGGCGACGGCCGCCATCGGCGCCGCGAGCACGCCGCTCATCACGCTCATCGACAGCATCGAGCCGAGGCCGAAGACCGCCAGGAACGCGACGGCGCTCGCGCGCGTCGGCATGGTGGTGGCGCACAGGATGGTCAGCGCAGCGGTGCCGGAGGCGCCGTGGACGAAGCCGACCAGCGTCGAGCGCGCCCCGCCGCGCCCGCCGTGATCGTGCGCGACGCCGGCGCGGTGATCGTGCGCGTGCCGGCGCGACGCCGCGATCGACAGCCCCGCGAGCACGAGCAGCATGAGCGCCACCGCGAGATCGAGCGCGAGCGCGAGGCGCGGCGGCATGCGCAGATCGAGCGCGACGAGCGCGCCGCCGAGCGTGAGGATGGCGGTCGCGTGACCGAGGCCCCACGCGGCGCCCGTGCGCGCCGCCGCGAGCGGCCCGCGCCCGCCGACCAGCGTCGTGATGGCCGCGAGGTGGTCCGGCTCGACGGCGTGCCGCACCCCGAGGGCGAGCCCGAGCAAGAGCGGTCGCAGCAGGGGCACGCCTACGGCGTAGCACGAATACGAAGCTGCGTGCTACCGCGCCGTCGCCTCGCGTTCGCGGTAGCCGCGTCGACGTACGACGCCGACCAGGTTGAGCGGCTCGTGGCTCGCCGAGAAGCGCAGCACGTCGCCGGTCGTCACCGAATAGACCTCGTGGGGGCCGTCGACGAAGAGGCGGCCGTCGCCCATCTTCACGCGCACCATCAGCGACTCCCCCTTGCGCACGAGCCCGCGCAGCAGGCGCAGCGTGCCCCCCGACGGGATGTACGGCTCGCGCACCACGAACTGGAGCTTCTCGCTCGCGAGCGGGAGCACCCGCCCGCCCGCGCTGCGTTGCGCCGCGGTCGATCCGGCCGGCGGGCCGATCCAGAGCCCCGACGACTTCTGCTCCTCGGTCGTGCAGCCGTGCACGAGGATGTAGCGGCTGGTCGCCGCCGGCGAGGCGCAGCACACGAGCACCTCGTTGAGCACGCGGCGCGTGAGCAGCAGGTCGTTCTTGGTCACCTGCATGCGCATCAGCCGCGTGACGCGCTCGCCCCCCTCGAGCGCCCGCTCGAGCCGCTCCTTCACCTCGCCGAGGCGCGCGCCGCAGAAGAAGCCCACCGAGAAGCTCGGCGCGCTGTTGACCGCGAGGATCGGCGTCTCGGCGATGCCGTGCGAGGCCGCGAGCAGCGTGCCGTCGCCGCCGACGGTGACGACCAGATCATGGCCGCGCGGATCGAGCTCCTTGAACTCGTCGAGCGCCGCCGCCATGACCATCTGCGCCTCGCAGCCGAGCGCGTCGAGCGCCTGCTTCACCTCGGCGAGCGTGGCCTCGTGCTGCTCGTGCGCCCCGCGCATGCGCGCGACCGTCTGGTCGTTGTCGCGCAAGAGCTCCTCGACGCGATCGTGCAGCTCGGCGTCTTGCCCCTCCAGGTGCGCGCGCAGCTGGCTCTTCTTGGCGAGCACCAGCACGCGCGGCGGGCGATCGTCCTTGCGCAGTCGCGGCAGCGTCCAGATGCCGGGGCCGTGCGCGCTCAC
>JAJXTK010000230.1 GCA_021783935.1 Myxococcales bacterium
CGCCCGCAGGAACATCATGCGCACCTCGGCCTTCACCGCGGCGCCGTCGGGCGTCGGCAGATCGGGCGCGTACTCGATCTTGTCCATCAAGAGCCAGTTGCTCCGCTCGCTCGCCGGGATCGCGTCGATGTCGGCGTGCGTCGGATCGACCTTCACGCCGGCGCCCGCGAACGAGAAGAGGGGCTTGAGCACGTAGCGCGACAGATCGCGCGGCACCTCGGCGAGGTCGGTGAGCAGGCGCGCCTTGGGCACGGCGGGGTGATCGATGTGCGGCAGCGTGTACTTCGACCAGACCCAGTACCAGTTCGGGTGGCACACCCAGCTGACGTCGAGATCGTCCGTCCACTCGAAGGGGAGCTTCGCCTTCTTGTTGATCTGCTCGTCGAAGACGATGCGGTTGAAGATGCGCTTGACCTGCACCCTCTTGCCGCCGACGGTGCGAAACAGGCGCAGCCCTTCGCTCTTGAGCTCGAAGGGCGAGACGGCCTCGACGCCCGTCAGGAGCTTGGTCGCGACGAAGTCCGGGTAGGTCTTCTGCTGCGGCGGATCGAGGTCGAGCAGCACGACCTCCTCGGGGGCGTGGCCGTCGAGCAGCGTGCGCTTGAAGCGCTCGAGGAAGCGCGCGCGATCGAGCCCCGAGTAGTAGATCGACCAGCGCCGATCGAGGCCGGGGATCGCCTGCAGCTCGGCCGACATCGCGTCGGACTGCACGACCATCATCGCGTAGAGCGAGGGGAACGCCTGCAGCTCGACCACCTTGCAGTCGAGCGCGCCCTGCTCGTCACGGCAGATCGCGAAGTCGACCTGCACGCAGCCGGGCAGCGCGTCCATGCGCGGCACCTCGAGCTCCTTCGGGATCGCGCGCTTCATGCGCGCGATGACCGCGGGGTCCGAGATCTGATCGACGATCTCGTTGGCGGCCTTGGCCAGCCGATCGCGGAGCGCGTGCGGGAGAAACAGCGGCGTCTCGGCGACCGGGAAGGGGATCTTGACGTTCAGATACGTCTCGAGCCGATCCATGTAGCGCCGATAGAGCGCCGGCGTGTAGGCCTGGTTGTAGAGCTTGCGCAGGTTCGGATCCATGCCTGCGGGGCAGCGTATCCGCTGCGAAGCGCGCGTGTCGGTCTTTCCGCGGGCGCCGCGACTGCCAAGCGGGCACGCTCCGTCTACGCTCTCGGCGATGCCGTCCGCCGCCGCCGCGCGCGTCCGGATCGAGCAGACCCCGACGCCGACCCTCTGCATCGACGGCGATCGATGCGTGGCGGTCAACCCGGCCTACGAGGCGTTCATGCGCCTCACGGCGGCGGACGTCGTCGGCAAGTCGGTGCTGGAGCTGATCGCGATGGTGGGGCTGCAAGCCGTGCGAGCCGTTCTTCACCACGCGGCCGACCGGCACCGGCATCGGGCTCGCGGTGGTGCGGCGAATCGTCGAGGCGAACCACGGCGCGATCGTGCTCGGCCGCGCCGCGGGCGGCGGGGGTCGCTTCGAAATCACCTTCGCGCGCGCGGCGACGTGAGCGCCCCGAGCGCCGCCGCGCCGCCGGCCTCGGCCGCGATCGCCTCGCGCTCGCGGGCGAGGAAATCGCGCACGGCCCGATCGAGGCGCGCGTCGGTGAGCACGTGCACGCTGGTGGTGATCGCGGGGGAGAAGCCGCGCGGGCGCTTGGTGCCCTCGCCCTGCACGCCGGGCTCGAACGACGAGAAGCCGCGCGCGATGCACTCGTCGATCGAATGGTAGTAGCAGACCTCGAAGTGCAGCATCGGCCGCTCCTCGAGCGCGCCCCAGTGGCGGCCGTAGAGGCGCCCCGCCTTCGCGTAGTTGATGGCGCCCGCGATCGGGCGCGCTCCCTCGCGCGCGACGACGATCTCGAGCTGCGCGCGCCGCGGGTTTCGCGGGTCTCCTTCGCGCCCCGCCCACGCGTCGCGCAGGCGCTCGAAGAAGCGCGCGTTCAGGTAGCGTCGGCCCCAGACGAACTTGTCGACCGTCGCGAGGTAGAACTCGTGAGCGCGCGCGAGCGTGTCGTCGTCGACCTCGCGGCCGCGGCGCGTCTCGATCGTGACGCCGCTCTCGGCGACGCGGCGACGCTCGCGGCGGATCTGGTTTCTGCGCTTGCTGTCGAGCTCTGGCGCGCGCGCTAGGAAGTCCTCGAAGCTCGCGTAGCCGTCGTTTCGGAACTGGAATTGCACCGAGCTGCGCAGCGCGAAGCCGCGGGCCTCGAACACGCGGGCCTGCGCCTCTTCTACGAAGAGCGCGTGCGCCGAGGAGAGCCCCTCCTCGACGGCGATCGCGCGGAGCGCGTCGGCGACGTGCGCGACGAGCGCCGCGCGATCTTCCCCGGGCGCGACGAGCACGCGATCGCCGACCTGCGGCGTGAAGGGAACCGCGCACACGAGCTTCGGGTAGTAGCGGAGGTTCGCGCGCGCGGCCGCCGACGCCCACGCGTGATCGAAGACGAACTCCCCCTCGCTGTTGCCCTTCAGGTAGGCGGGCGCGGCGGCGACGAGGCGCGTCCCGCGCAGGAGCGCGACGTGCCGGGGCGACCAGCCGCGCCGCGCATCGACGCACCCCGCGTGCTCGAGCGCCTCGAGGTAGCGCCACTCGACGAACGGCGAGCTGTCGTCTCGGAGCAGCGCGTCCCACGCGGCCTCGGGGACCTCGGCGATCGAGTCGAGGAGGCGCAGCTCGAGGGGCACGCTCCGATCGATGCGGCGCCGACCGCGCGCGGTTCGGCTGCTATGCTCGGGGGATGCAGCCGGTGGCCCGGGTGAGCGTCGCGGAGTACTTCGCGATGGAGGACGCGAGCACGACGAAGCACGAGCTCGTGAACGGACAGGTGCTCGCGATGTCGGGGGCGTCTTACCGACACAACCGCATCGCGATGAACGTCGCGATCTCGCTCGGCAGCCAGCTCCGCGGCAGCGGCTGCCGACCGGTCGGCAGCGACCAGCGCGTCCACGTGCTCGCGACCGACCTCGACACCTACCCCGACGTCACGGTGATCTGCGGCGACGCCCGGAAATCGCCCGCGGATCGCCACGCGGTCGTGAACCCCACGCTGCTCGTCGAGGTGCTCTCGCCGTCGACCGAGAGCTACGACCGGGGCGCCAAGTGGGTGCACTACCAGCGCATCCCGTCGCTGCGCGAGTACGTCCTGGTCTCGAGCGGCGAGCCGCGCCTCGAGCGCTTCTTCCGCGACGACGACGGCAGCTGGCGCTACGAGCTCGTGGCTACCGGCGCCATGAAGCTCGCTGCGTGCGCCGCCAGCCTCCGCCTCGACGAGGTCTACGCCGACGTGCCCGAGGAGTGAGCTCGAAGGTCGCCGCACGCCCAAAGCCGCGCTAACGAGGGCGCGGCCATGTCCGATCAAGCGCCCAAGAGCCCGTCTGCCGCCGCCGTCTTCTCGCCGATCGACCCCGCGATCCGCTTCCCGGAGACCGAGCGCGCGATCATGGAGCTCTGGCGCGAGGAGCAGGTCTTCGACAAGACGCTGACGAAGCCCGCGCCGGCCGGCACGTTCGTCTTCTACGAGGGGCCGCCGACGGCGAACGGCACGCCGCACAACGGGCACGTGCTCACGCGCGTCACCAAGGATCTGTTCCCTCGATACAAGACCATGCGCGGCTACCACGTCGGCCGCAAAGCCGGCTGGGACACCCACGGCCTGCCCGTCGAGGTCGAGGTCGAGAAGGAGCTGCGCATCCACGGCAAGGCGGCGATCGAGGCCTACGGCGTCGAGCCGTTCGTGCGGCGCTGCATCGACTCGGTGTTCCGCTACACCGAGGAGTGGGAGAAGCTCACCGAGCGCATCGCGTTCTGGTGCGACCTCGAGGACGCCTACGTCACCTACCACAAGAGCTTCGTCGAGAGCGTCTGGTGGGCGCTCTCGCGGCTGCTCGACAAGGGGCTGCTCTATCGCGGCCACAAGGTCGTCTGGTGGTGGGCGCAAGGGGGCACCGCGCTCTCGAGCGCCGAGGTCGGCCTCGGCTACAAGACCGTCGACGATCCGTCGTGCTTCGTGCGCTTTGCGCTCCTCGACGAGCTGCCGAACGCGCCGAAGGGGTTGGCGCTCGCCGCGTGGACGACCACCCCGTGGACGCTCTCGTCGAACATGTACGCGGCGGTGAAGGCCGACGCGACGTACGTGGCCGTCGAGACGCCGCATGGCCCCGTGCTCATCGCCAAGGCGCTCGCCGAGGACTTCGCCAAGAAGGTGAAGGGCACGCTCGTCGAGGCGTTCGCCATCACCGGCAGCGAGCTCGAAGGGCGCCGCTACCAGCCGCCGTTCGACGTGTATTCGAAGGATCACCACGACGATCGCACCGCCTCGGGCGAGGCGAAGTACTGGCGCGTGATCGTCGAGGACTTCGTCACGCTCGACGCGGGCACCGGCATCGTGCACATCGCGCCGGCCTTCGGCGAAGACGACAGCAAGGCCTTCAACAAGCTGCAGCAGCGGCTCGGCGAGCGCGTCGAGCTGTTCTGCGCGGTGAAGCCCGACGGCACCTTCAAGGACGAGATCGCGGGCTACGCCGGCCGCTGGGTGAAGGAGGCCGACAAGGACATCCTGCGCGAGCTCAAGGAGCGCGGGCTGCTCCTGCACCACGAGCTCTATCGCCACGACTACCCGTTCTGCTGGCGCGCCGAGGAGGATCCGCTGATCCAGTTCGCGCGCCCCGCGTGGTTCATCCGCACCACCGCGCACAAGGACGCGGCCATCGCGAACAACCGCGCCGTCTCGTGGCTGCCGCCCCACATCAAGGAGGGGCGCTTCGGCGACTTCCTCGCCAACAACGTCGACTGGGCCCTGTCGCGCGAGCGCTTCTGGGGCACGCCGCTCAACGTGTGGGTCTGCCAGAACGACGAGACCCACCTGCACGCGCCGGCGAGCATCGCGGAGATCGAGAAGCTCAACCCGCGCGCCTTCGACCACTTCCGCGCCGCCAAGGCGAAGGATCCGTCGCTCAACGAGCACCTCGTCGTGCACAAGCCGTGGATCGACCAGGTGAGCTTCCCCTGCCCGATGTGCGGCGACCCGAGCGTGAAGATGAAGCGCGTGCCCGAGGTCATCGACTGCTGGTTCGACTCGGGGTGCATGCCGTTCGCGCAGTGGGGCTTCCCGCACGCGGCGGGGAGCGTCGAGAAGCTGCGCGAGAACTGGCCGGCCGATTTCATCAGCGAGGCGATCGACCAGACGCGCGGCTGGTTCTACTCGCTGCTCATGATCTCGACGCTCGTCTTCGACGACAAGACGCGCGCCGAGTTCGCGCTCGACGAGAAGAGCGCCGCGCACCCGTACAAGACCTGCATCGTGCTCGGGCACGTCGGCGACAAAGAGGGCAAGAAGGAGAGCAAGAGCAAGGGGAACTACACGCCGCCCGAGGTGATCCTCGATCGCGTGCGCATGGAGTTCGCCGTGGTCGACGAGCAAGCGACGGGCGTGCCCGCGAAGCAGGGGGAGTGCTTCATCGCGCGCGAGGACCTCGAGGGGCTCGACCTCTCGGACGGCGCGAAGATCCGCCTCTACCGGGGCGAGGCGGAGTCGAGCGGCCTCGAGCTCGTGATCCGCGCGCACAAGAAGCTGCCGCGCCGCGTGGTCGTGTTGCACGCGGACGATCGCGCGGCGGTCGGCGCGTCGGTCTACCCGAAGGGGCTCGACGTGAAGCCGGTGGAGGTGCCGCGGCTGCCGAAGGCCGAGCGCGTGTACGTCGAGGATCCGAGCGCGCCCGCGCCCGGCGCCGACGCCTTCCGCTGGTTCTTCTACGCCTCGAGCCCGCCGTGGACCAACACGCGCCACTCGCTCTCGAACGTGCGCGCCTACCAGAAGGACTTCGCGATCAAGCTGCGCAACGTGCTGTCGTTCTTCACGATCTACGCGGGCATTGATCGGTTCGATCCACGCGAGCACCGGCGCGCCGCGACCGAGGCGCTCTCGAACCCGCTCGATCGCTGGCTGCTCTCGGAGCTGTCGATCGCGACGCGCGAGCTGCGCGCGCACATGGACGCCTACGAGAGCTACGACGCGGCGCAGACGCTCATCGCGCTCGTCGAGTCGCTGTCGAACTGGTACGTGCGCCGCTCGCGCGATCGCTTCTGGGCCCACGGCACCGCCGCCGAGAGCCAAGACAAGCGCGACGCCTACGGCACGCTGCACGAGGCGCTCGTGACGATCGCGAAGCTCGCGGCGCCGTTCGTCCCCTACCTGTCGGAGGAGATCTACCAGGCGCTCGTCGCGAAGGTGTGGCCCGCAGAGCCGCGCAGCGTGCACCTGTGCGACTACCCGAAGCCCGACCCCGAGGCGATCGACGAGGCGCGATCGAAGGAGATGGCCGACGCGCGCGCGGTGGTCTCGCTCGGCCTGCAGGTGCGCACGGCGAGCAAGCTCAAGGTGCGCCAGCCGCTCGCGACCGCGACGGTCGTCGCCTCCGGCGCGCAGATCGAGGAGCTGCGCCGCAACGTCGACGTCATCCGCGACGAGCTCAACGTCCACGAGATCGTGTTCGTGTCGCCCGACCACGCCGAAAAGTTCGTCAGCTTCAAGCTGAAGCCGAACTTCCGGGCGCTCGGCCCGCGCATCGGCAAGGAGGTGCAGGCCGTGAAGAAGGCCCTCGAGGCCGCGAACGCGGGCGCCCTGCGCGCCGAGCTCGTGACCCGGGGCAAGGCCGTGGTGCCGGGCGTGACGATCGCGGGCGCGCCCTTCGAGCTCGGGCCCGAGGAGGTCGAGGTCGTCATCAGCGCGAAGGAGGGGTACGCAGCCGCCGGCGATCGCGTCGGCGTCGTGGTGCTCGACACGCGCCTGACGCCGGAGCTCAAGGCCGAGGGGCTCGCGCGCGAGCTGCAGAATCGGCTCCAGGGCATCCGCAAGGAGCTCGGGCTCGCCTACGAGGACCGCATCGCGGTGTCGGTGGTCGGCCCGGCGAGCGTCATCGACGCGCTGAGACCCTACGCGGCGAAGATCGCGCGCGAGGTGCTCTCTTCTTCGCTCGAGCTCGCGACGAGCGCCGAGCGCCCGGCGGCGGCCGACGCGCGCGAGGTCGAGATCGAGGGGGAGACGCTGCGCATCGTCGCGAACAAGGCGTAGGCCCGGCGTCGCATGGCCTGGTTCTTCGCCGTCCGCCCCGACGCCGCGGCGCGCGCGCGCATCCTCGAGGCCTGCGCCGCGTGGCGCACCGAGCACCGCGCGATCGAGCCCCTGCGCTGGACGGCCGACCGCAAGCTGCACTACACGCTCCGCTACCTCGGCGCCGTCGACCCCTCACGGCTCGACGCGCTCGTCGCCATCGGCCGCGCGGTCGCCGCGGGCCGAGCCCCCTTCGCGCTCTCGATGCAGCACCTCGGCGCCTTCCCGAGCGAGTCGCGCGCGAAGGTCGTCTGGCTCGGCGCCGGGGCGGGGAGCGAGGAGCTCGCGGCGATGGCGCGCGAGCTCGACGCGTCGCTCGGCGAGGTCGGCTTCGCGCCCGACGATCGCCCGTTCGTCGCGCACCTCACCCTCGCGCGCCTCTCCGATCGCGTGAAGCTCGGGCCCCTCGGCGAGGCGATCGCGGCGCGCCGCGAGCTGTCGCTCGGCGCCGTCCGCGTCGAGGCGATCGAGCTCATGGAGTCGCGGCCGAACGTCGACGCGTACGCCTCGCTCGCGGCCTTCCCGCTCGCGTGAGCGCGGCGGCGAAGGTCACGCGCGCGCCAGCGCGAGGAGGAACGCGAAGATGCCGAGCAGCGCGATGGCGGCGCCCGACCACGCGAGCCGGCGCGCGCGCGAGCGGCGCGTGAAGGCCGAGAGCGCGCGGTGCGCGCCGTAGAGCCACGCCGCGAGCCCGGCGTACATCGCGACCACGGCGCCCGTCGCGGGGGCGGCCGACGTCGCGAGCAGCGCGAGGTGCTCGCGGATGCGCTGCTCGCGGGGCTTGTCGCGATCGACGCCGGGCGGCGGCTTGCCGCCGAGCAGGGTCGCGATGTGCTGGTCGGCCTCGGCCAGCCGCTCGGGGAAGGGCTGGTAGAAGCTCCGCGTCCCGCGCGCGCCGGCGCGGATCGCCTGCCACGCGAGCAGCGCCCCGTCGACGTCGCCGGTCGCCTCGGCCTTGCGCGCGATGCCGCGCAGCCGGTCGTAGCCCGCCTCCACGTGCGGCGCGAAGGGCACGTACCACTTCGTCGCGCGCATGGCGTAGGCGACGGCCGCGTCGACCTCGCCGCGCGCGAGCGCCTCGTCGGCCCTTCGGACGCACGCCGACCCCTCGAGGAGGGCGCGCCCGCCGAGGGTCGCGACGACCATCGCGCCGAGGACGAGCAGCTCGCGCGCACGGCCCCGCCCGGTGGGCGCCGCCGCGTCCGGCTCGACGCGCGCCGCCTCGTCGGTCACGCGAAGTCGCGCCTCCGGAAGATGAGCGACGAGAGCACCAGCAAGAGCGTCACGTACAGCGCCCCGTAGGCGACCGCCTGCCCGAGGAACGCCCAGAGCGAGGCGAGCTCGCCGAGCACGACGAGGCGCGGCGGCGTGTAGACGTGGAGGTTCGGCACCACGCGCGCGATGAGCCGGCCGGCCGCCGCGATCTCGCGGCCGAAGGTGCGCTCGGGGAGGCGGACGAGCAGGTCGGCGTTGCGTCCGATGAGCGTGACCCCGGTGGTGAGCGCGGCGGTGAGGAAGGGCGACGAGAAGGCGCCGAAGACGAGCGAGATCGCCGCCACGAGCGCCGACTCGACGATCGACAGCCCGACGCTCACCAGGATCAGCCGACGCAGCACGCCGAGCGGACCGACCGCGATCGCCTCGGCGACGAGCGCCAGCGGCGCGAGGAGCAGCAGCGGCGTCGAACGATCGCGCGCCCGCACCAGCACCAGGGCGCCGAGGGCCGCGACGACGAGCCACGGGGCGAGGGCGCGCGTGCCGAGGTGCTCCTCGCGCTGCAGCGCCGCGAGCGCGCGGGCGAGCGCGCCGTCGAGGCACCCGAAGACCGCGACCGTCGCGACGAGCCCGAGGTGCTTGCCGACCACGAGCTCGCTGCGGTGGATCGGCCTCGCGAGGATCGGGTAGGCGGTCTTGCGCTCGA
>JAJXTK010000231.1 GCA_021783935.1 Myxococcales bacterium
GCCTTCGCGGGCGCCGGCGTCACGGGCTTCGCCTTCTCCTCGACCTGCTGATCGCCCCCCCCCTTCGGGGCCGGGTCGACGATGTGGAACTCGACGCGGCGGTTCTCGGCGCGCCCGGCGTCCGTGTCGTTCGGCGCCTTCGGGTGCTCCATGCCCCACCCCTTGGCCTCCATGCGCTTGCGCTCGACGCCGTGCTTGACGAGGGCGTTCATGACCGAGTTCGCGCGGTCCTGGCTGAGGCGCTTGTTGTACGCCGCGTTGCCCTGGTTGTCGGTGTGCCCCTCGACGCGGATCTTCTTGATCTCGGTGTGCGCCTTCAGGGTCTTGGCGACCTCGTCGATGATGCCGTCCGACTCCTTGAGGATGACGGAGCTGCCCGTCTTGAACTTGATCTCCTCGAAGATGCGGATCTGCCCGTCCATGACGGCGACCTTCGGGCAGCCGTTCTTCTTGGGGTCCTCGTTCGGCGGGCCGGCGACGTCGGGACAGGCGTCCTTGTCGTCCGGGATGCCGTCGCTGTCTCGGTCCGACGGGCAGCCGTTGCGCTTCGGGTCGTCGCTCGCGACGCCCTTGACGTCCGGGCACGCGTCCTTGTCGTCGGGGATGCCGTCCTCGTCGCGGTCGGCCGGGCAGCCGTTCTTCTTCGGATCGGCGTTCGCGACCCCCTTGACGTCCGGGCACGCGTCCTGCGCGTCGGGGATGCCGTCCTCGTCGCGGTCGGCCGGGCAGCCGTTCTTCTTCGGATCGGCGTTCGCCACGCCGGCGACGTCGGGGCAGGCGTCGTCCTTGTCGTAGATGCCGTCGTTGTCGCGATCGGCCGGGCAGCCGTTCTTCTTCGGATCGGCGTTCGCCACGCCGGCGACCGTCGGGCACGCGTCCTTCGAGTCGAGGATGCCGTCGCCGTCCGAGTCCTTCTCGACGGGGGGCGGCGCCTCGTGGGTCGCGAGCGGCGCCCACTCGAGCGAGCCGAGGACGCGGAAGGCCGCGTCGCCCGCGGCGCGCGAGAGGCCGGGCCCCGCGCCGACGCCGAAGAGGAAGTCGCCCGCGCGGTAGTGCCCGCCGATCAGCAGCGAGCCCGGGTAGAAGTTCTTGCTCGGAATGACCGGGCCGTCGTTGATCGCGAAGGCGCCGATGAGCTCCGGTCCCAGGATCAGGTTGTCGTTCAGCAGCTTGACGCCCGCGGAGGCGCCGTACGTGACCATGTTGCCGATCGGGGTGAGCACGTAGGAGTAGCCGTTGGTGGCGGCCCCGCTCCACAAGTAGCCGACGCGCGCCGAGTAGGCGAAAATGCCGATGTCGCCCGCGACGTTCACGTGCGGCTCGACGCGGACCTTGCCGTCGCTCGTGAGGTCGGCCTGCTTGCCGGTCGGCACCCACAGGTGCACGCCGGCGCCGAGGCGGAAGGCGCCGTGCGGATCGCCGATGATGCGCGCCTGCAGGCCGAAGCGCAGGTCGCCGACGCCCGCGCCGGTCGGCGAGTTGTACTGGGTGCCGTCGAAGCGGGTGACGCTGTCGCCCGTGTTCACCACGTAGACCGGCAGGTTGAACGCGAACTGGAAGCGATCGAGGAAGGTGAAGGCCGCGCCGACGTTCAGCGCGAGCTGGTCCTTGACGACCGGAACCAGATTGTTGTTCGCGTCGCGGACCTCCTGCGGCTGGTAGGCCCAGTCGCCGACGACGCCGGCGGCGAGCTGCGCCTTGCCGTCGAAGTCCAGCGACTCGCTCGAGAACCAGAGGCTCCCCCGCTCGGACGGCTCGTAGCGGTTCAGCGCAAACCCGGGCGCGGTGCCCGCGGCGGATGCGTCGCTAGCGGCCAGCAGTCCGAGCGCGATGGAAGAACTGGCGACAAGCAGGGATGCTCGAAGGCGTCTAGACATTTGGAACCTCTGAGGAAAGGTTGCCGAAGCGGCGCGATGGGAAGCTTCTCGTCGGGATCCGCTCGGGTGGGGCGACGACCGGGTGAGCGTCGCGCGTGACGTCGGTTGCGGCGCCCGCGGGCGACGAAATCCGCGGACCATGACGGTCGGACTGCGAAAACTGGGAAGTCGGGCCCGCGTGCGTGCGGTGACTGCGTCGAACGCACTCTCGTGCGTGGTCCGAAGGCCCGACTTGGACGTGGGGTAGCGCTGGCGATTCAGGGAAGCGAGAGGGAAAGTCCCGTCCCTCGCGCAAAACTGCCCGCAGGCTACGCGGAGGCGGGGTATCCGTCAGCTTTTCGGCGAGCACCGTCGTTGCGAATTGCAACGACACAGTCGGCGCGATCCCGGCCGTCCAAGCTGTTGCGGGCGGGTGCGCCAGCTCCGCGCGACTTCGCCGGGGCCGAATGGCGCCCCTACGCCCGCTCGTCGGTCGCGAGGTTGTATCGCTCCAGCTTG
The DNA here is from genome assembly GCA_021783935.1 of Myxococcales bacterium. GTDB lineage: Bacteria > Myxococcota_A > Polyangia > Polyangiales > JADJMO01 > CAIXWQ01. Next base: position 2,376 of record JAJXTK010000231.1, read on the forward strand.
CGATAGAGCGTCGTCCGATCGAAGCCGAGGACCTTGGCGGCCGTGGTCTTGTTCCCGCCGACGGCGTCGAGGACCCGGCGGATGTAGCGCCTCTCGACCTCCTCCATCGTGACGAGATCGCCGGCGTCCCCTTCGGGCATGAGCGCCGCGGGCTTGCGCGCGTCGCGGACCTTCTCGGGCAGGTCCTCGACCCCGAGCTCCTCGAGGCGCGTGAGCACCACGCCGCGCTCGATGCAGTTGGCGAGCTCGCGCACGTTGCCCGGCCAGCCGTACGCCAAGATGCGCTCGGCCATCGCGGGCGAGACGCCGCGCACCGGCTTGCCCATCCGCTTGGCGTACACGTCGACGAAGTGTTGCGCGAGCAGCAGCACGTCGTTGCCCCGATCGCGGAGCGCGGGGAGCTCGATGGGGATCACGGCCAGTCGATAATAGAGGTCCTCGCGAAAGCGCTTGTCGCGCATGGCGCCCTGCAGGTCGACGTTCGTCGCCGCGATGATGCGCACGTCGATCGCGACTTCCTTGGTGGCGCCGAGAGGGCGAATCACCCGCTCCTGGAGCGCGCGCAGCAGCTTGGGCTGCAGCTCGGCCGGAACCTCGCCGATCTCGTCGAGGAGGAGCGTGCCCCCGCCGGCGAGCGCGAAGAGCCCCGTCTTGGCGGCGCGCGCGTCGGTGAAGGCCCCCTTGGTGTGGCCGAACAGCTCGCTCTCGAGGAGCGTGCCCGGGAGGGCGGCGCAGTTGACCGCGACGAACGGGCCCGCCTGCCGCTTGCTGCGACCGTGGATCGCGCGCGCGACGACCTCCTTGCCGGTGCCGCTCTCGCCCGTCAGCAGCACCGACGCCTCGCTCTCGGCGACGCGCTCGACGAGCTCGTAGACGCGCTTCATCGGGGGGCTCTCGCCGACCAGATCGCTGCGCGGCGACAGCTCTCGCGCCGCGATGCGCAGCCGGCGGACCTCCTCGCGCAGCGCGCGATCGCGCACGGCGCGCTCGAGCGCGATGACGAGCGACGGGAGCGCCGGCGGCTTCACGAGAAAGTCGAAGGCGCCGGCGCGGATCGCGGCGACGGCGGTATCGAGGCGCCCGTGCGCCGTGAGCACGATCACCGGGAGATCGGGGAGGTGATCGGTGAGCCGCCGACAGAGCTCGAGGCCGTCGAACCCCGGCAGCTGCAGGTCGGTGAGCACCACGTCGAAGGGATCGGCCTCGGCGGACGCTAGCCCCTCCTCGGCGGTCTCGCGCGCGAGGATTTCGAACTGCGGCAGGCTCGCGACGAGCAGCGCCGAGACCGACGGGTCGTCCTCGACCAACAGGACGCGCGGTCGCCCGACGGTCGACGCCGGAGCAGCGACGGCGGCGCGATTGGCTTCCACGTGTCGAACAGGCTACCACCATCGCATGTTCCGCTTCGAGCCGGCGAGCATGCCTCGCGTGGGTACTCGAACGGCCGAACGTCCGCGCGAGGCGCGGAGAGTCGCCGCGCCCCGTCGCCGCACGTCCAATCGGCAACCGGTCGGACAGCACGGCTCGCGCCGCCGCGCGGGCCGATCGACCGCGGGTCGCGTCGGAGCGCCCTCGCGATGAAGCTCGACGTCGACCCCGCCGTGGAGGCCGCGGTCGCCGCGCTGCGGGTCGTCTTCGTCCGCGAGCTGCCGCCGAAGCTCGACGAGGTCGGCGCGGCGATCGCCCTCGCGCGGGGGGGCGACCCCGCGGCGCTGCGCGGCGCCTACCAGCTCGCGCACCGCCTGTTCGGGAGCACTGGGGCCTATGGGCTCGCCGATGTCGCCGAGCCGCTCGGCACGATCGAGAAGCTCCTCTACGACGCGACCGAGCAGCGCGCCGCGCCCGACGAGCAGCTCTGGCGAGCGATCGACGCGTCGCTCGCGGCGGCGAACGAGGCGGCGGCGCGACGGCGCTCGCCGCTGGGCGAGTAGGCGGGCGCCGATTCAGCCCTGCGCCGCCGCGAAGATCTCGCGCACGCGCGCCGGCAGCGTCATCGGATCGAACGGCTTGGCGAGCACGCCGGTCGCGCCGAGCGCGCGCAGCCGGTCGACCTCGGCGGCGTGGCTCCGCGCGGTCAGGAAGATCACCGGCAGATCGCGCCCTTCGTCGAGCGCGCGCAGGCGCGCGAAGGTCTCGGGTCCGTCGAGACCGGGCATGACGACGTCGAGCAGCACGAGGTCGGGCCGCTCGCGCAAGACCAGCTCGATCGCCTCGAGCCCCGAGGCCGCGAGCAGGACGTTGAGCTTGCCGACGGCGCGCAGCGTGAGCTCGCCGATCCGACGGATGTCGGGCTCGTCGTCGACGAGCAGGACCGTCTCGAGGCGCCGCGACATCGTGCTCGATCTTGGCCGCGGCGGGGCGCGATGTCCACGCGCCGACCCGCGCCGAGCGCGCTATGGTGGCGCCATGATCAAGGCCAAGGGATGGGCAGCGTTCGGCCCGAGCTCGCCGCTCGGCGCCTACTCCTTCGAGCGACGCGAGGTCGGCGAGCGCGACGTGCAGATCGACATCTCGCACTGCGGGATCTGCCACTCCGACCTCCACACCGTGCGCGGCGACTGGGGTCCGCAGTCGTACCCGATCGTCCCCGGGCACGAGATCGTGGGGCGCGTGGCCAAGGTCGGCGCGAAGGTCGACAAGCTCGCGGTCGGCGACCTCGCGGGCGTCGGCTGCTTCGTCGACAGCTGCGGCCGCTGCCCGCAGTGCGAGCGCGGCGACGAGCAGTTCTGCGAGCACGGCGCGTCGTTCACCTACGCGTCGGTCGAGCAGGACGGCGCGACGCCGACCCAGGGGGGCTACTCGACCACCATCGTCGTGCGCCAGGAGTACGCGCTGAAGATCGCCAAGGGGCAGCCCCTCGAGCGCGTGGCGCCGCTGCTGTGCGCGGGCATCACGACCTACTCGCCGCTGCGTCGCTACCGCGTCGGCAAGGGCACGCGCGTCGGCGTGCTCGGCCTCGGCGGGCTCGGCCACATGGCGGTGAAGCTCGCGGCGGCCATGGGCGCCGAGGTGACGCTCCTGTCGACGAAGCCCTTGAAGAAGGCCGACGCGCAGCGCCTCGGCGCGCACGACTTCGCGGTGCACACCGAGGAGGCCGACTGGCAGCGCGTGCGCGGGCGCTTCGATCTGGTGATCGACACCGTCTCGGCGGCGCACGACCTCGACCACTACGTCGACCTGCTCGGCGTCGGCGGCACGCTGGTGCTCGTCGGCGCGCCCCAGGACCTCGGCAAGATCGGAGCCTTCTCGCTGATCGGCAAGCGGCGCGCGATCGCCGGCTCGCTCATCGGCGGCATCCGCGAGACCCAGGAGATGCTCGATTTCTGCGCGCAGCACGGCGTGCTCGCCGACGTCGAGACCATCCGCGCGCAAGAGGCCGACCAAGCCTACGCGCGCATGCTCCGGAGCGACGTTCGCTACCGCTTCGTCATCGACTGCGACTCGCTGCGCTGACCGAACTCCACCTGCGCGCCGGAGGCCAGCCGCCCGCAGCTTCGGCCGTCGCGCTTCGCTCGATAGAGCGCGGCGTCGGCGGCCGCGAGCAGGGTGTCGACCTCGGCGACGGGGGCAGGCCAGCTCGCCACGCCGAGGCTGACCGAGATGCCGGCAGCGGCCGCCGCGTCGCCGATGCGGCGCGCGACCGCGGCGGCGACCTCCTCGCGCGCGTCGGGGAGCACGACGACGAACTCGTCGCCGCCGAAGCGCCCCACGTGATCGGCGCCGCGGACGCTCGAGCGGAGCACCCCCCCGAGCTGGCGCAGCACCTCGTCGCCCGCCGCGTGGCCGCGCTCGTCGTTGATCGACTTGAAGTGATCGACGTCGAGCAAGAGCAGCGACAGCGGGCGCTCGGCGCCGATCGCGCGCGCCTGCGCCTCGGCGAGGTTCGCCTCGATGGCGCGGCGGTTGAGCACCGAGGTGAGCCCGTCGAAGCGCGCGAGCTTCTCGACGCGATCGAGCAGCGAGAAGTTCTGCCACACGAGCCCGATCTGCTCGACGAACGTCGCGAGCGCGGCGAGGCGATCCTGCTCGATCGACGCGCCGCTGAAGCGATCGTCGCAGAGCAGCAGGCCGAGCACCCGCCCGTGCGGCTTGATGACCTGCAGCACGAACTCGCCCGAGACGCCGAGCGCGCGCAAGCCCACGCAGGTCGGGCGCTCGCGGCGAAACAGCACCGGGCCCGTCACGCGCTCCGCGATCGCGATCTCGTCGTCGCCCGCGTCTGAGGCGACCAGCTCGAGCCCCTCGACCGCGCGCTGCAGGTGCGTGTCGACGTCCGCGCGGGTGTAGTCGTCGAGCAGCTGCTCGAAGCTCTTCTCCGCGACCTCGAGCGCCTCCCAGATCCGATGGGCCTCGGCGGCGTCGTAGGGGCCGATCGCCTTGTCGCCGACGTAGCGAGCGCCAGCCTCGTCGCGCAGGAAGAGCGCCGCGCGGTTGAAGCCGAGCGCGTGCCCCGAGGTCACGCCGGTGAGCAGGACGTAGAGGGCGCGATCGAGGTCGGCACCGCGCAGCATCAGGCGCGTGAGCGCGTGCAGCGCCGACAGGCGGGCGGCCTCCGAGGCGAATCGTTGCGCGACGTCGAGCAGCGCCGCAGCGTCGTGCAGGGCCAGGAGCGCGGCGGGGACGATCGCCTCGATGGCGCCGCCGAGCTGCTCCGCCTCGAGCCGCACCGAGCCCGTCGGCGACGAGAGGACGATCGCCGCCGGCCCGTCGTGCACCGCGAGCGCGCCGAGCACGACCCGCTCCTGGAGGGTCGCGAGCTTGAGCAGCTGCCGCGCGGCGAGCGGGATCGCGGCGGGATCGGCCGGCAGCTCCGCGTCGAGCCGCAGCGCGCGCGGCAGCTTGCGGAAGAGCGCGCGCACCTCGAGGGGCACCGAGGCGACGAGGATCGCGCGGGCGACCGGCTCCGGCGCGTCGGCGACCGCGGCGGGGAGCGGCGGCGGAGCTAGCGGTTCGATGAGCGAAGGATAGCCGAAGTCGGGCCGCGACGACGCCGCGGGGGCGCCTTCACTCCGAGCCGGGCACGCAATTGCCCTCGTAGCAGACCCAACCATTCGAGCAGGACTTGCTCGACGTGCACTTCGTCGTGCAGAACGCGCCCGTCGCCGGTGTGTCGACGAGGACCTGGCCAGGCGCACACTTGGTCCCGTCGCCCGCGCGGAGCTCGAGTGCGGCGCGGAAGATCCAGCCCATCAACGTCTCGTCCGGCTTCTTGGGGTTCGCGAACGCGATCAGGAAGTGGCTGCTGCGCTCCGCGAGCTCCGTGACCTCGTAGTCCTTCGGCAGGGCGGCCACCGCCTTGGACGTCGCGATGGAGTCGACGCGCACCGCGTAGCTCGCGGCGACCGTCTTGACCTTGGTCGGCGGATCGATCTTCTTCTCGTCCGGGTAGCGTTTGACGTCGGCCTCGTTCGCCGCCGCGGGCGACCTTTTCTTGGCGTCGTCGTCGGACCCGCTCTTCGAGGGCTCGTCCGAGTCGCCGCGCGCAGACTTCTTGTTCCTCGCCGCCTCGTCGTCGTCCGTCGACTTCTTCTTCGTCGCGGCTGCCTTGTCGGTGTCGTCGTCGTCCTCAGAGGACTTCTTCGCCTTCTTCTTCTCGCTCTTGGAGCTCTGCTCGTCGCCACCGCCCGACGAAGCGGACGGCTTCGAGCAGCCGACTGCGAGGAGCGCAACGAGCAGCAGCGCGGTGCGATCGAGCGTCATGGGCGTCGAGAGTAGCGTGCGCCCGAGCATCGTGAGGCCGCGCTGCGAGAGGTCCCGTCCGATGCGGCGGGTGGGCACGAATCGTCACCACTTTGCGTGCGAGGCGGCGCGAGGCTAGGAGCTGCCGAAATGCCATCGCGCACCTCGCTCGCCCACCCCAGCTCTGCGCTGCTGTCGCTCGCGCTCGCCGCCGGCTGCGGCGGCTCTGGCTCCTCGTCGACCCCGGCCGCCGACACCGGCGTCGACGACTCGATCGCCGCGGCGGACGCCGACGTCGGCGCGGACGCGGGGGTCGGCTGCCCGCGGACGCCGTCGGCCGCCGATCGCGCGCGCAAGGTCGTGATCTCGCACCCGTTCGCCGCGACCGCCGGCACCAAGGCGACGACCTACGAGGTGCTCGATCTCGCCGTCGACGGCACGCTCAGCCGCCCGGCGACGCCGGTGACCTTCTCGATGGGCACGGGGCTCGACGGCTCGATCGTCTTCACCCCCGACGGCAAGCTGGGCCTCGCCGCGCAGGACGACGGTTCGATCGGCGCCTTCACGCTCGACGCCGCCGGCGCGCCGACCGTCGTGCACGCCGCCTTCCGCGATGGCTTTTACGCCCAGCGGGTCGTCGTCTCGCAGGACGGTGCGCGCGCTTGGGTCCTCGACGGCGACACGGGCAACAACGGCGGCGGCGTCTACGAGCTGTCGATCGCGTGCGACGGGACGCTCGCCTCGCGGGGCCTGGTGGTGCCCGGCGGCGGCGCGAACGCGATGGCGCTCTTGCCGACCGATCCGACCAAGGGGGTGCTCGCGGCCACGGCGGCCTTCGACTCCGCGACGGGGCTCGATCTGCACGTCGTCGATCTCTTCGCGCGAACGCGCGTCTCGAGCGTCGCCGCGTTCCCCGACAAGATCGGAA
>JAJXTK010000232.1 GCA_021783935.1 Myxococcales bacterium
CGCTCCCCACGCCCGCCGCGCCTCGTGCGCCGAACATCGACGCCACGACGCTCGCGGCGCACACCCTTCGTGGCGCGCGCGAGCCGTGGGTGGCTACTTCGCCGCCCCGTTGATCCCCTGTACCGAGCCCGTCTGCTCGTCGACCTTCGCGCGGACCTGATTGCCGAACAGCTTGAAGCCGGCAATGGCGATCAGCGCGATGACGCCGACGAGAATGATGTACTCGACGAGGTTCGCACCTCGGCGATCAGCGATCAGGCGACGTGAAAAAGCAGCCACTCGTTGGTTGCGCATTTCGACCTCGATCGTAGGCCGCTTGCGCGGCCCATGCCAGCGCCATCAAAAGAAATCGACGCCACGGGAACGCGTGAAAGGTGCGAGATTCTCTGTGCTGCTGTCGCGCCGCATGTCACGTCGACGTGACGCTCGGCGCTTGCGAGAGACACCGCGACGAGACTCGGCGCTGGCCGATGCCGAAGTGCGAACGCAGCGCCCCTCGCGCCTCGCCGGCCCTCCGCGGCGACGCAGCTCCTCCCTGCCTATCCGCATGCGGGGCCAGGAGTCGGTCGCCACGCCTCAGCGCCCGCCCATCTCGACGACCGACACGAGAGTCTTCCCCTGCTGCGCCTGGGCCGACACGAGCAGATCGGTCTCGCCGCGCGAGTAGGCGCGCGTGCCGGGGGTCTCCTTGGCGACGCGCTCCGCGGCCCTCCAGCCCGTGCGCGGCATCTCGGCGGCGTACGCGGTGAAGATCGCCTCCGGCGAGGCCGACGACTCGTAGGCTCGAAGCACGTAGGGCGCCCCCTCGGCGAAGGCCGTGAGCAGGCGGCGCGCGGACGGTGGGCGAACGGCCCCTTCGACGTCGCTGCCGGGCGCGTCCCCAGACGTCGGGAACATCGTCTTGACGTTGAGCGGCCCCTCGGTCCACAGGGCGGCGACGTGGGAGCCGTAGTCGGTCTTGCGCACGGTGACGTGGCGCACCATGCCGATCGCCGAGAGGTCGCCGCTGCGCGCGAAGGCACCCACGCGATCCAACAGCTCGACCTTGCCGATCTTCGAGCCCATCGCGAAGCACGCGACGGTGCCGGCCTCCGCGTTCCCGCTGCGGAGCACCCCTGCCCCCGGGAAGCCCTCGTTGCGCGGCGTCGCGTCGGGCTGCAGCGCCTCGCGCAGGTGCGCGAGCTCGGTCGCCATGCCGTCGGCGTGCTGCTCGCACTCGAGCAGGAAGCGGTCGAGCACCTGCTTGGGGGAGGCCTTGGTCGACGCGCTCGCGATCATCACCGCCTCGCCGTTCAGCTTGAGGCGATAGACCCCTTCGAGCTTTCCCCCCTCGGTGAGGCGCGAGAGATCCTCGCCGGTGGTGAGCACCGCCTGCTGCGCGCGCGCCCACGCGAGGCGCATCATGATCCCGCCCAGAACGAGGGCGACGAAGAGCAGGTAGGTCGACACGCGCGCGAGCTTCGCGGCGGCCGACAACGTGCGCCCGCCGAGCGTCCTCAGCGCGCTCGGCCTCTTGTTCGCGTCGCTCGTTCGGGCCATCGGCTCACCAGCTCTTCCACATGTTCATCGCGGTGCTGGCCCACCCCTTGAGGTTGCCGTCGTGCGGGGTCTCGTTGCACATCACGACCGTCGTGCTGGTGATGTTCTTGTCGAAGCCGCCGAGCATCCCGTCGGCCTTGAGGTCGGCCTGGAGCGTCGACTTCGACGAGCCGTACCCCTTGCCAGCGAGGCTGCCGCCAGGACCGCCGCCGACGGAGGTGATCGCGCTCGGGTCGTAGCCGCTCGCCGTGCCGCTGCCGGCGGACCCGCTCGACGCCGAGGCCCCTTCGGGGGGCTGACAGCTCGACGAGACCGGATCGCCCTGGTCGCTGCAGTTGCACATCGCGTAGTTCCAGGCGGCCTCGCGCGCGAACCGCATGACGCGCATCTTCGACTCGTAGAGCCTGTTGACGTAGAGGATGGCCGAGAACATCAGCAGGAAGAACGGGATGGCCACGACGGCCTCGACCATCGCCGCGCCGCGCGAGCCCGCTCTGCCCCTTCGCCGATCCCTTCGCGCCATCGCCGCCTCCGAGCCTCAGTGAACGATCGAGCCGGAGCGCAGGCCACCGAGCACGTTGCCGACGGCGTCGTCGACGATCCCGGCGGCCTTGCTGAGCGGGTCGCCGAGGAGGTCGCTCACGAAGGGGATCTGCAGGTCCCCGCCGACCTTGCCGATCAGCCAGTTTCCGAGGCTGAACTGCGGCAGGCGCAGGCGACGCATGCGGGCGCGCCAGCGCATGTTCCACATCGCCTCGTCCTTGAGGCCCGACCACGCCCCGCCCTGGCTCGCCATCGGCTCGTAGTAGAACTCCGCCTTGGCGATCGCGACCTTGGACCAGCGCTCGGGCCCCGCGGCCTTGGCGTTGTTCCAGCCAGCGATGTTGACCCCCGTGGCCGCGTCGCTCTGGCTCGCGAGATCGCCCCAGGTGAACGACCAGACCGCGAAGTAGACGTCGCCGTTGCACGCGGGCTCGAAGACCTTCTTCGACGTCTTCTCGCTCGAGCCCGACACGCTCGAGCCCGAGCTGACCATCTTGTACTTCTGGTTCTCGTCGCTGACGCACTGCTTGACGTCGAACGGCGGCTTGAGCGGCAGGTCGGGCTTCCCCGCGGCCTCGCGGGTCTTGTTTTCGGCCCCGATCTTCGCGTTCTCGTCCTTGACCTTCTGCGCCTTGTTATCGCAGTCCTGCTGGACCGTCGTCCCCTTGCCGTCGACGCCGTAGCCGCCGGTCGTGGCCGAGTAGGAGCCGCCGCCGCTGCCGCTGTCGCCGCAGAAGTAGCTCGGAAAGCTGCCCGCGAGCGAGCCCATGAGCCCCCCGCCGAACGCCGCCGCGAAGCCGCCGACCCCTGGGATGCCGAGGAAGTCGAACGGGGCCATGATCATCTCGCCCGCCTCCTTGCCGGCGCGCTTGCAGAGCGCGTTGAAGTCCTCGTCCTCGACCGGCAGGCCGTAGCGGTTGCTGTCGCCCTGCGCGCTCTTCTTGAAGCCGCCGAGCGCCCCCTCGACCACGCCGGGGACGAGCGAGGTGCTGATCATGGCCCCGCCGTCGACGGTCGGCTTGTAGTCCTGCGCGACGGAGAGCGCCTTGCCCTCGGCGATCCAGGGCATGCCATAGGCGACGGCGTTCGACGCGTAGTGCAGGATGCGAAGGACCTTGTCGACGATCTGGGAGACCTCGTCGACCAAATCGGACATCGGCGACTCGGCGTCGCCGGTCACCGTGCACGCGGTGTCGCAGAACGCGTTGGCGCCGTACGAGGCCGCGGCGCACACGCACGACAGGATGTTCGCCGCGATGAGCACCACCTGCGCCATCTTGAAGGCGATCAGCACCGCGAGCACCGCCGCCATCACCAGGTTGATGAGCGCGAGGATGTTCATGCCGCGCGCGTGGTAGACGGCGCTGCCGAAGGCGACCGAGTCGGCGCCGTCTTGCATGTATTGGCGGTAGATCGCGGCGTCGCCGATGCCGATGACGTACCAGAGGCAGCCGACGAGGAACGCCGACATGAACACCGAGATCAGCAGGATCGCGCCGCGCGAGTCGCGGGCGAGCCCTGCGGACCGCGCCGGCGTTCCGGAGCCGGCGTCACGCAGCAGAGCGGTGAGCGCGCTCGCGGTCATTCGTCCTCGTAGGTGTACGACGCCGACTGGAGGGGCATCGCGGCCTCGGCCTTGAGGGTCTTGTGCAACGTGAAGACGTCGCAAACGAAGCGGCTGCCGATCGGGATGTAGCAGGGGTAATCGAACGCGAGCTGCACCCGCACCGACTCGCCGTTCTGGAACGCGGTCTTGCTGTCGCCGGCGCCCGGCGAGCTCGGGAAGGTCACGTCGACGTGAGGGTTCACCGAGACGGCGAGCAGCCGCGCGCGCGCGGCCGCTTGAATGGCGTCGAGACGATCCCCCTCGCTGTGGTTGAGATCGCCGCTCGGATAGAACTGGGGATTGTCGGGCAGCACCACGATCGCCGCGCGCGCCGCCGCCACCGCGGCGTGCTTGGTCACTAGGTTCGCGACCTCCACGAACGCGAGCTGCACGAGCGAGAGGAAGAGGGTCAGAATCGGCAGAAACACGATGAGAAACTCGACGTAGATGGCGCCACGTCGATCCGCGACGAGCGAGCCCGCGCGCTTCACGGCCCCTCCGGACGCCAGTGCAGCACCACGGCGATGAGCGTGCCCGCGAAGATGGCCGGGCCGAGCCGGAACCAAGTGAGCGTCTCGCGCTTGATCTCGCGCCGCTTCGCCTTGGGCAGGAAGGGATTGATGGCGAGCCACATCGAGTTCGCGAGCGTTCGAAACAGCCGGCCTTCCCAGGCGAGCCACGCGGGAGCGAAGAGGGCCGCCGCGGCGAAGGCGTAGAACTCGGCCTCGATGCCGATCATCGGCTGGCAGAGCGCACCGATCGCCGCGAGCAGCTTCACGTCTCCACCGCCTCCCATGTCGTACCGATAGAGCAGCAGCGGGACGAGCCCGCAGACGACCGCGCCGAGCAACGAGAGGCCGAAGGAGACGGCCCCGCCGCGCACGCCGCCGTGCGCCGCGCCCCAGGCGAAATAGCCCACCGGCGCAAGCACGAGCGCGCCCAACGTGAGCCAATTCGGGATCTCCCCTTCGGTCCCCTCCCCCGCCGCAGGCCTGCGAGCGCTGCGGAAGTCGAACCACGCGCCAAGCCCCGCCACGGTGGCGGCGGCGACGAGGAAGCTGTTGGGACCGATGCTCACGCGGGCGCGCAGCGTTCAGCGCCGACGACTACTTCGCCGCGCCGTTGATGCCGCCGACGGAGCCCGCCTGCTCCTCGACCTTGGCCTGCACCTTCTGCCCGAAGAGCTTGAAGCCGGCGATGGCGATGAGCGCGATGACGCCCACAAGGATGATGTACTCGACCAGGTTCGCGCCGCGGTTGTCCTTCAGGAGCTTGCCAGCGCGGATCATCGAGAGCTTCGGGGTCTTCATGGTGGGCTTTCCTCTTGTGGCTCGGGCGGGTTGCGGGGGATTCAGGGGAGCGGGCTCGCGGTGATGTCGCGGCCGCGCTGGAAGTCCTTCACGAGCTGCGGGCCGACGGTGAGCATCGCGGCGACGAACGCGAGGCCCATGGTGCCCACGAGCACGACGTACTCCGTCGATACGGCGCCGCGACGATCGCGCAGCAGCGATCGCTTGGTCGGCCGATCGCTCTCGGGGAAGGCTCTCACGTTGGGACCTCGAGATGTTGATGGACCCAGGGTCATCCGGTCAAGCGCCGCTATCGTAAAGTTCCGCCGTCTCTGACCTTAGCGAGCGTCGTGCCGAGCTCCTGTTGAGCGCGCACATCGCCATTTCCGCAGAAGTTGCTCGACTGGGTGTCACTTGGACGTGACGGCCGTCACACGAAACTACCAGTGAGCCTTCGTGGGTAGTGCAACAGGCCCCTTGCGCGCAGGACCTGCCACCCACGCCTTCTTCTTGGGGGCTTCGACCACGAATTTCTGGTCCCACGTGAAGATGTCGTCCTGCCCCTTCACGACGAACGTGTTGCTCGGGTTCTGCGGGCGCAGCCCCTCGCTCGCCTTCTCGCTGGTATCGAGCGTGAGCACGAGACTCGTTTCGGAGTCGACGTCGCCGAGCAGAACGGTGGCGGCGCCCGAGCCGTCGGTGCGCCCGACCGCGTGCCCCAGGTAATTGACGGGGAGGTTCGGCCCGTTCTCGGCGCGCAACGCGACGACGACCGTGCGCGTGAGCGGCGGACACGAGACGTCGTACTCGGGGGCTTCGCTCGGATCAGCGAGGCGCTGCAGCGGAATGGTGAGCGGCTTCGACGGCGACTGGAAGCCCTTCGGGCACTTGATCGTGACGTCGTACGCGTCGCCGTCGTTGCCCTTGAGCGTGAGCTTGGCGATCCCCTTGGCGTCGCTCGTCGCGATGACCTTGCCGGCATAGACGACGTCGGCCCCCTCGGTGGGCTTGCCGGGATCGCTGCTGACGACGACCTTGACCTCGAGCGGCGGCTTGGGCTTCGCCTTCACCTCTTCGCCGCACGCGGCGAGGGCGGGGACGAGCAGCACGACCAGCGTCCGGACGCGTCGATGCACGCTCCGTGTTGTAGCACGAGGCCTGGCCTCCTGATTTGCGAAAGTCGGGCTAGCCACGCCGATGGCGGAGGCTCGGCAGCTGGGCGCGGACGTCTTCGAGGCGCTGCGGATCGAGGGTGACGCGCGCGACGCCGACACCGTCGGACACCTGCGCCACGACGTCGCCCCACGGGTCGGCCGCGAGCGATTTGCCGTACGTGAAGCGATTGCCGGGGTGACGCCCCCACTGCGCCGGCGCGAGCAGCCAGCACTGCGACTCGATGGCCCGCGCACGCATGAGCACGTGCCAGTGGTCCTTGCCGGTCGGCACCGTGAAGGCGGCCGGGACCAAGAGCGCGTGCGCGCCGCGATCGACCAGACGCCGATAGTGCTCGGGGAAGCGAACGTCGTAGCAGATGGAGAGTCCGATGCGGAAGCCGTCGACGTCGATCGTCACGACGTCCTCGCGCGGATCGCCGGCGAGCGTCGAGTCGGACTCGCGGTGGCTCGTGCCGTCGGCGAGGTCGACGTCGAAGAGGTGGATCTTGCGGTAGATCGCCGCGACCTTGCCGGCGTCGTCGAACACGACGTGCGCGTTGCGAGGGCGGAGCGGATCCTCGCTGAGAAGACCGACGCCGCCCGCGCAGACCCACGCGCGGTGCTCGCGTGCGAGCGCCGAGAGCGCCTGAAGGCCGCGCCCCTCTGCGGGGACCTCGCCGAGCTTCGGAGCGGGCTCCGAGGAGGCGCGCTTGCGGTCGACGTCCCCCATGAACAGGCACCCCTCGGGGAGCGCGAACAGGCGGGCCCCCTTGGCGCGATCGGCGAGGCGGCGGATCGTCGCGAGGTTGTCGTCGAGCTCTTGTTGCGCGTTGAGCTGGAACACCGCGGCCTCTAGGGGCGCCGAAGGGAGCGACATGCGGCGCACTATGCCCCAGAATTCGGGGGGCGTGGCCGGCACGGCAGCACCTCCAAGCGATCGCGCGAAAGGCGCGTGCCTGCGAACGCGAGCACGCGCGCGGGGGCCACGCGGAGCGCGAACGCCGAAGCGCCCGCGGCGGACCAGTAGGCCGCGACGAGCCAGACGGCCCCGGGCTCAGCGTCGGGCAGCCAGGCGCGCGTCGGCGCCCCCTCCGCCGCCGCGCACGCCGGTCGCCCGCGGCGAGACCACGCGAGCCGGAGCGCGCGTCGCTCCCCCTCGATGCGAGCCTCGATCGACGACGGCGCGCGGGCGTCGGCGCGCGCGGCGAGCACGGCGAGTTCCTCGGGATCCGAAGGGCCGAGCAAGGCGAGCTCGTCGGGCAGGCGTGGATCGAACGCGATCACGGCGCGCGCGTCGGTCGGGCCGTCGGCCTCCGCGAGCACCAGGAACGGCGCCTCGCCCGCCGACGAGACCGTGACCACGCGCGCGATCGACAGCGCCGCGCCGCGGCCTCGATCGAGGATGAGCGCGTCGCCGACGCAGAGCGCCTCGCTCAACCTCTGCCCCCGCGAAGCACCTCGCCGAGCCCACGCGCGCGGCGCTCGATCTCGTCGAGCTGCGGGGCGCCGTGCTCGTCGAGGGCGACGAGGTCCGAGATGGCGGCCGCGCAGCGCACGCCGACCTCGACGAGCTTCGCGGCGTTGTCGCGCGTGACGCCGCCGATCGCGACCAGCGGGATGGCCGCGGCCGAGGCCGCGCGCGCGGCCGTCGCGAGGCGCTCGAGCCCGACGACGGGCGAAGCGTCCTGCTTGCTCGCGGTCGCGAAGACGGGCCCGAACGCGACGTAGTCGGCCCGCGCGGCGAGCTCGGCGCCGAGCTCGGCGTCGTCGTGCGTGCTGCGACCGAAGACGAGCGCGGGGGCGATCCTGCGCGCGTCGGCGAGCGGGAGATCGTCCTGGCCGAGGTGCACGACCGGCACGCGCGCGAGCAGCGCCAGATCGACGCGATCGTTGGCGACCAGCGGCACCGAGGCCTGCTGCGACAGGGGCACCAAGGCCCGGAGCATCGCGAGCGTGTCGCGCGCGCTCGCGTGCTTCGCGCGGAGCTGCAGCATCGCGGGGCGCGCACGCAGCAGCGCGAGCGCGATCTCGGTCAGCGCGGCGCGCCGCTCGACGAGGTCGACGCCGCGCGCCCTCCAGGCGTCGAGATCGAGGATCGCGTAGAGGCCCTGCAGCTCCATGGCGCGAGCAGACGATCGCGGCCGCGGGGCGCCAAGCCGCTCGCCTCACGCGCGCCGCAGCGAGCCGAGCACTGCGCCGAGCGCGCTCGCGGCGACGGAGGCGGCGACCGCGGCGAGCGGCACCGCGAGGAGCCGTGCGTCGCCGAGGTGCGCCTGCTCGCACGCCCGCAGCGCGGCGAGGGCGGCGACCGGCCCCGCGAGCGCGAGCGCGAACAGCGCCGCGCGCGCCCGGATGCGCGTGGTCAACGCGAAGTGCATCGCGACCAAGGCGGCGCCGAGCGCAGCGAGCACCAGCGCCGTCGCCCGAAGCCACGGCGGCACGGACGACGGCGCGCTGTAGGCGGTCAGCCCGCGCACGCGCGCGGTGTGCACGCGCACGCGCGTCGCGATCTTCGCGGGCACCAGCAGCTGGGCGTCGGTCGCCTCGAAGCCCGACAGATCGTCAGCGACGTCGAGCGAGCGCGCGGCGAAATCGACCGAGCCCGCCGCCTGCCCGACGAGCCACGGGCGCCCGCCGCGCGCGCACAGGAAGCTCACGTGCACGACCGGCACGACCACCACCCGCGGCTCGCCGAGCGCGATCGCCTGCTCGCAGCGCGCCTGACCCGCCGCGACCAGGGCGCGCGCGAGGCGCCCCGGCGCGCGCGCGTCGGGCCCCCACGCGATCG
>JAJXTK010000233.1 GCA_021783935.1 Myxococcales bacterium
TGGCCGAGGCGCTCGCCGGCGTCGCCGCGCTCGGGGCGCTCGCCGCCGCGGCCGACGCCGACGCGGCGGGCAGCGCGCCCTTCGGCTCGTCGCCGGCGCGCGCGGGCGTCATGGCGAGCAGCGCGAGGCCCGCGAGGGCGACGGGCAAAAGGGTGCGCGGGGCGGTGGTGCGTGCGTGCTTCATCTCGGCGGCTCCCGGGGAACGGATCTCTGCGGTGAGATCCTGTCGAGCGCCGCGATTCGGGGCCAAGAACGCGGCCGCGGCCGATCGCGCCCCGCGCCGGCTTCGCCGTGCTAATCGCCGGCCATGGCGCACGACGGCCCCGAAAAGCCCGCAGATCCCCGCATCCGACGCCTCGAGGAGCTGAACGCCCGCGCGCTCGAAGGGGGGGGCAAGGCGCGCGTCGAGAAGCAGCACGCCGCCGGCAAGCTCACCGCGCGCGAGCGCATCGACCTCTTGATGGACCCCGGCTCGTTCATCGAGCTCGATCGGTTCGTCGCGCACCGCTGCAACGACTTCGGCATGGAGAAGGACCGCCCGCTCGGCGACGGCGTGGTGACCGGCTGGGGCACGGTCGACGGCCGCAAGGCCTTCGTCTTCGCGCAGGACTTCACCGTCTTCGGCGGCAGCCTCGGCGCCGCGTTCGCCTCGAAGATCTGCAAGGTCATGGACCTCGCGATGAAGGTCGGCGCGCCGGTCATCGGCCTCAACGACTCGGGCGGCGCCCGCATCCAGGAGGGGGTCGAGTCGCTCGCCGGCTACGCCGAGATCTTCACGCGCAACGTCCTCGCGAGCGGCGTCATCCCGCAGATCAGCGCGATCATGGGCCCGTGCGCGGGGGGCGCGGTCTACAGCCCCGCGATCACCGACTTCATCCACATGGTCGACGGCACGTCGTACATGTTCATCACCGGCCCCGACGTCATCAAGACGGTGACGCACGAGGAGGTCACCAAGGAGGACCTCGGCGGCGCGCACACGCACGCGGGCAAGTCGGGCGTCGCGCACTTCGTCGCGCCCGACGACAAGGGGGCCATCGCGCAGATCCGCGAGCTGCTCTCGTTCTTGCCGTCGAACAACCACGAGGACCCGCCGCGCAAGCTCAACAAGGATCCGGCCGAGCGCGAGGTGCCGGCGCTCGACACGCTGGTGCCGGCCGAGTCGAACCGCCCCTACGACATCAAGGACGTCATCACGGCCGTCACCGACGACGCGTACTTCTTCGAGGTCCAGCCCGAGTACGCCGCGAACATCGTGGTCGGCTTCGCGCGCCTCGACGGGCGCCCCGTCGGCATCGTGGCCAACCAACCCATGGTGCTCGCCGGCTGCCTCGACGTCGCCTCGTCGATGAAGGCCGCGCGCTTCGTGCGCTTCTGCGACAGCTTCAACATCCCGCTCTTGACCTTCGTCGACGTGCCGGGCTTCTTGCCGGGCACCGCGCAGGAGTACGGCGGCATCATCAAGCACGGCGCGAAGCTGCTGTACGCGTTCGCCGAGGCCACCGTGCCGAAGATCACCGTCATCACGCGCAAGGCCTACGGCGGGGCCTACGACGTCATGGCCAGCAAGCACGTGCGCGCCGACGTGAACCTCGCCTTCCCGACCGCCGAGATCGCGGTCATGGGCCCCGACGGCGCGGTCAACATCGTCTATCGAAACGAGATCGCGAAGAGCAAGGATCCGGTGGCCACCAAGGCCGGCTTCGTCGAGGAGTATCGGAACATCTTCGCGACCCCGTACAAGGCCGCCGAGCTCGGCTACGTCGACGAGGTGATCCACCCGCGCATGCTGCGCCAGCGCCTCAACCGCGCGCTCACGCTGCTCAAGGACAAGCGCCAGACCAACCCGCCGCGCAAGCACGGGAACATCCCGCTCTGATCGCGCGCCGCGGCGTGTCGCAGAAGGAGCTCGCCGTGCGTCGTGCTCCTTCGTTCGTTCGAAGATGCCATTACGTCAACGACGCAGCGTTGATGGCCTATCGCATAAGGGGGTGATGAAGAGCGGCCCCTCGAGATCCTCGTTCGACGCGCACGCCGGTGAGCGACGCGCACTTGACGCAGCGGACACGCGGCCGACGTGGCAGTCTCGACGATCTCGCCGGTCGAAGTGGGGATTCGCCGTCGCCGTCATCGCAGCGACGTCGCGCCCGATCCGTAGCGTCGGCGGATGGGAAGCTGCCATGAAGACCTCGCTCATCAGGCTCGGTTGGGTGCTCGTCGTCGCGGTGTCGGCGGGCTGCGGAGCGGGGGCGTCGTCGCTCTCGAGCGACGTTGGCGACGCGAGCGCCGTGCAGACGCCGCCCGTCGAGACGAAGTCCTGTCCGATCCCGTCCGCCGGCGCTTGCGCGTGCGGGATCTGCCAGAGCTGCTCGTGCAATGGCAGCGTCTGGAGGTGCGTGAACGCGACCAGCGCCACCTGTTGCCTCTCGGATGCCGACTGCAGCGGCGGCTTCGCGTGCGACACCGCGACGCACGTGTGCCTGACCTCGTGCACCGCGATCTCCGGATGCGGCGCGGGCTACACGTGCTCCGGCGGCGCGTGCCTCGGAGGGCTCGGCGTGAAGTGTTCGAGCGACGCCGGCTGCGTCTCGGGCCACTGCGCCGACAGCGTCTGCTGCAACACGGCGTGCAGGGGCTCCTGCGAGGCGTGCGCCACCTGGACGAAGGGCACGCTGACGACCTCCTTCGCGAGCGCGCCTCCCGGCGGCGGATCGGTGGGCACCTGCGCCACCAACCCCGCCGGCACGCAGCCGCTGACGGGGATCTACCAGGCGGCGCGCGCGGCCTGCAGCGCCCCGATCGCCTCGAGCTCGACCCCGTGCGGCAATGCGTGCAATGGCGTCGACGCGAGCGCATGCCACGCGGCGCTGGCGACCACGCCGTGCTCGGCGAAGTCGTGCGGAGGAACGGCCGCTGCGCCGACCGAGACGCAGCTGTTCTGCAACGGCGCGGGCGCGTGCGGGACGACGCCGGTCGCCACCTCCTGCGGCAGCTACGAGTGCGCCTCGGGCGCCTGCAAGACGTCCTGCGTCGCCGCCGCGACCGACTGCCTTCCGGGTGACTCCTGCGACTCGTTTGGTCGCTGCGAGGCGCCCGGAGGCGCGGGGCAGCAGTGCTCCACGGACGTCGAGTGCACCAGCGGGCACTGCGCCGACGGCTACTGCTGCGACACCGCGTGCGCCGGCCAATGCGAAGCGTGCGACGTCGCCGGCTCGGTCGGCACCTGCTCGAACGTGAGCGGTCGACCGCACGGCGCGCGCACGCCCTGCCCAGGCGCGGCGAGCTGCGTCAACGCGACGCTCACGTCGGCGAGCGTGTGCAACGGCGCAGGGAGCTGCGTCGCCGGCGCGACGTCTTCGTGCAGCCCCTATGGCTGCAACGCCGCGGGCAGCGCGTGCCGCGCGTCGTGCGCCACGACCACGGACTGCGCGGGCGGCTTCGTGTGCGAGTCGGGGGGGTGTGCGCCGGCGCCTAGCGCCACGTGTTCGGCTGACGGCACGTCCTCGAACCTCGCCGACGGCGGCGCCCAGAGCTGCGCTCCGTACCTCTGCCTGCCGAACGGCACTTGCGGCACGAGCTGCGCGCTGACGAGCGACTGCGGGATGGGCTACACGTGCGACGTCGTCTCCAAGTCGTGCGTGCAAGAGCCGGCCTCTCAGACCAGCAGCGGCGGGTGCGCGGTCTTGGGCGCGTCGAGCGCGGGCCCGGGCACTGCGGCCCCGTGGATCGCGCTGGGGCTGGTCGTGTGGCGACGCCGCCGCCGCCGGTGAGCCGTCAACCGATGCGCGCGATCAGCTCCTCGACGCTCGCCGCGCTCGCTTCGAGCGCCGCGCCGTCGAGCACCACGTGCGCGAGCGCGGCGTAGCGGCGATCGCGCAAGGCGAGCAGCTCCCCGTAGCACCGTGCGAGCGCGTCCCTTGGGCGCTCCCCCGCGCGCGGCGTGAACGAGGCGCCCCACACCACCGGCTTCGGCTCCTCGAGGTAGCGGCGCAGCATCGCGTCGCGCATCACCTCGGGCGCACGCAGGTAGACCACGCGGCACTCGACGCGCACGCGATCGAGCAGCTCGCGCGGCAGGTAGACGACGCTGCCGGTCGCATCGAGCACGTGCGAGCCCGGCTCGCGCGCCATGCGATCGAGCGCGGCGCGCGTGACCTGCTCCTCGAGCGCGAGGTAGCGCGCCTCGCGCGCGGGGTATCCCTCGCTCCACGGCATCCCCATCCAGCGTCCGAGCGCGTGCACCGGCTCCTCGCCCGGCGCCGGCGTCACGAGCTGTACGAGGTGCTCGCCGATCGCGCCGTCGCAGTCGTGGCGAACGTAGCCGCGCGCCTCCGCCAGGCGCTTCGCCCAATGGCTCTTGCCGACCCCGGACATCCCCACGAGGCAGAGGCGCATCGCGCGCACGATAGCAGCGTCCGGCGGCGCGGCCCGCGCCCTCAGGCGTCGGCAGGCTCTTGCAGCAACACGAAGGGCTGCACGACGAGCGACATCCACTGCCGCTCGGCGCTCCTCGGCCACGCCTCGCGCTCGGCGCGCGAGGGCTTGCGCAGCTCACCGCTCGCGATCCACGCCTGCACCCGCTCGACGTCGTCGAGCGCGACCGCCACGCCGCACTCGACGAGCGTCAGCGTCTGCGCGACGACGAACACGGCGTCGCGCGCGAGCATCGCTTGGAAATCGGCGAAATAGACCGGCCCGAGCGCGCGCTCGAGGTTCTTGCGCACCGCCTCGGCCATCGGGATGTTGCCCTCGCGCATGCCGGGGAGCCTACTCGTGACGCGCCGTGGGGCCAGCCGCTCACGCGAGCTCGAGCCAGGAGAACCACGCCGGGTGCTGAGCCTTCGCGGCGTGAACGAGTGTGCCGAGACGGGCAGCTCCTGCGCCCGCTCGATCTCGACGTCCTCGAGCCACAGGTGGCCCTCCCGCCAGTGCTCACATCGACGTCAGGATCCGATCGACGTCGTCGCGCACGACGGTGAACGTCGCGTCCACGCCGTCGACGCGCGCCCAGTAGATGCGCGTGCGCCCGACGCGCGAGCCGTCGCCGACCACGACGCGCCGCTTGGGCTTGCCCTCGGCGCCGCGCGTCTCGATGACGAGCGTCGGCGTCGCGAACCCCTCGTCGGCACGCGCCGGGCCTAGGTGCGCGAGCCCCTCGGCGCGCAAGCTCACGACTCGATCCGCGAGCGCGCGCGCGATCACGTCGCCGCCGGGCGTCGCCGCGTCGGCGTCGTCTCGCCAGACCTTGGCCTCGGAGAAGCGCAGCGCGCGCGTGCGCTCGCCGTGCGTGACGGTCACTCGCGGCGCGTCGGCCGGATCGACGCCGAGGATGGCGCGATCGAACGGCACCGCGAGCAGCGCGTCGCGCTTGTCGTCCGACAGCGTGCAGATCGGATCGCGCCCCTTCACGCGCGCGTAGACCCCCCCCTCGGGCGCCTCGCCGCCGAGCTCGACGACGACGTCCCCGCCGTTCGGCCCGCCGAGCCTCGCGGAGATCGTCGCGCGCGGGCTCGCGAAGCCGTAGCTTGCGTCGCCTCGCTCGGCGACCCAGCGCTCGCAGGTCATGGTGGCGAGCTGCTTGCCGAGCTCGATCGACGCGCCGGGATCGGTGCCCATGTCGGCGGGCGCGACGAGCTCGTAGACGCCGTCGCGCTTGGTGAGATCGAACGAGACGCCACGCGGCGGGGCGGCCGTCACGGTGATGCGCTCGAGCGCGTCGGCCGACAGCTCGACGAGGAACGGGCTCTGCACGAGGCGCCCCGCCGCGGGCCCGAGCACGCTCGCTTCGGTCGCGGCGACGCGCAGCACCGCGCCGTCGTCGAGCCGCTTGACGAAGACGACTCTCGGGCGAGCCTCGCCGGGCTTCGGCGGCGGCGCGTCGGGATCGTCCATCGGCGCGCTGAACTCGATCGTCTGCGACCAGTCGTCGCTCGCCCCGCCGTCGGGCGCGCTGTCGCCGCTGGTCACCGCGTCGACGCGCCGTCGCAGCGTGACCCGCCCGGCGCTCGGCGACAGGCCGTGGGCGCCGAGGGCGTCGGGCGCGACGACGACCGGCGCGCCGGCGAGCCGGGCGAGCGCGCGCAAGAGCCGCTCGGTCGCCTCCTTGTCCGCGTCCCCCTCGGTCGGCGCGCGCAGGTGCAGCCCCTCGCCTGCGCGCTCGGCGTCGACGAGCTTCTTGCCGGCGAGCTCGATCGTGACCGCCTCGATCTCGGAGAGCTTGGCGTTCTCGGTGCCGAACAGCAGGCCGAAGGCCCCCGCGTCGACCCAGCCCGCCGCGGGGCGCTCGAGCGCGTCGACCACGAGCCTCGGCACGCAGCCGGTCGCCTTCGCGGGCGCGCGCAGCTGCACCACGACGAGCTTCGCGTCCTTTGGGCACGGCCCCCCCCAGGCCACGTGCACCTCGGGCGAGCCCTCCTTCTGCCGGACGTCGAGCGTGCCCCCGTGCCCCGCGTCGATCGGCGTGTCGTCGGGCACGAACGGGTCGGCGCGCAGATCCGCGAGCGCCTGCGCGAAGCCGTTGAAGACGTCGGCGTCGACGCGGATCGGCGCGGCGGGGACCCCCTTGGCGAGGCGCCAGGTGCCGTGCGCGCCTTTGTCGAGCACGACCTCGCCGCCCGCCGCGGAGCGCAGCTCGACGTGCCTGAAATTCGGGGACTTCTCCTCGCCGACCAGCGACGGCTCGCGGTAGGCGTCGGCCGAGCGATCGAGCGCGCCGACCAGATCTCCGCCGACGACGAAGACGCCGCCGGGATCGTCGCCGTAGGGGGAGAGCTCGAGGTAGGAGGGCGGGTACTGCCCGCCCGCGTCGGTCGCGGCAGGGCCGCCGGCGGAGGTCGCCGCGCGCCCGATCGCGAGCTTGATGAGCACCCCCTTCATCGCGACCTCGACGCGCACGCGCGGCGCGTCGAGGCCGAACTGCGCCCGCTCGGACGGCGTCGCTCGCCCGACCGCGCGCTCGGAGCGCGCGCCGCGGATCGACTCGAGCAGCGGCAGCACGGCGAGCGTGCTCGCGGGGGCGACGCGCGGCGAGGTGAGCTCCCACGCGTCGCCCTGGCGCACGAGCTCGATGTGCTCGTCGCCGCCGGCGCTCCGGCGATCGATGGTGACGCGCGTGACGTCGTCGGGGTGCCAGACGCGCACGAGCATGCCGAGCCGCGCCGCCTGTTCGGCCGTGCTCGGCTTGTGGCGGTCGACGCCGAAGACGTAGATCCCGACGACCAGCGCCGCGGCGCAGAGGCCGTAGCTCACGAGCTCGGAGCGTCGCGCGGGGAGCACCTCGGCCCAATACCACGCGCCTGCCGATGCGGGGATCGCCCTCGGTGCTACGCTCGCACGCAATGGGCGCACCCGCGCGAAAGCAGGCGACGTACGCCGATCTGGTGAGTCTCCCCGAGGGGCTGATCGGCGAGATCCTCGACGGGGAGCTGGTCGCGCAGCCGAGGCCGGCGGCGAGGCACCAGCGCGTCGCGTCGCGCATGGGCTACCGGCTCGGCGCGTTCGACTCCGACGGCGGCGGCGACGAGCCCGGGGGCTGGTGGCTCCTCGACGAGCCCGAGCTGCACCTCGGCGGGCACGTGCTCGTCCCCGACCTCGCCGGCTGGCGCCGCGAGCGGATGCCGGTGATCCCCGACGTCGCCGCCTTCGAGCTCGTGCCCGACTGGGTCTGCGAGGTCCTCTCGGCGTCGACCTCGGCGCGCGACCGCACGCAGAAGCTCCGCATCTACCTCGAGGTGGGCGCGCGCTCGGCGTGGCTCATCGACCCGATGGCCGCGACGCTCGAGGCCTTTCGCGCGCAAGAGGGGGCGTGGCTCCGCGTCGGCGCTTGGGCGGGCGACGAGGCCGCGCGCGCCGAGCCGTTCGACGCGATCGCGCTCGGGCTCTCGGAGCTGTGGCTGCGGTAGCTGGCCCGCTCGCGGGCGGTCGCGAGCCCTCGCGGGCCGTTGAGAAACGGCCTGCGGGAACTGTGACAGACAGCAGGCCGTGTCGATCGCGCGGCGAGTTTCGGGTTGACGCGGGAGAGGATCGGGCAGCTCCGGAGAAACTCAACGGCCTGCGGAAACTGTGACCGTCAGCAGGCTGTGGTCGATCGCGCGGGAGAGCGCGGCATGACCCGGGAGATGATCGGCCGGTCTCGGAGAAACTCCACAGCCTGCTAGGGCGTGGTGCCCCGCGACGCGTTTCGCGCGCGCGACATGATGGCTCGCCAACGGACGAATCGCTGAGATGACGAGGCGCGCGCGCGTGCCAGACTCGCTCCTCGCGCGCGATGGACGACCCAGCGGCCGCGCGCAGGAGCGACGATGCGAGCCATTGACGAGCGTGCCCTACGGACCATCTTTCAGCGCGCCATCGCCGCCGCGGTGGCGGTCTCGGCCGCCTCGTGCGGCTCTTCGAGCGCGGCGAGCGTCGCCGACGCCAGCGCGGGCGACGCCGCCGACGACACGGGTTCTGGCCTCGACTTCGACGCCGCCGCCATCGACACGGCCGTGCCGGACTTCGGGGTGACGCTGCGCGACGCCGACGCAGGGCCGGACGCCGACGAGGCCACGGTGTGCGAGCCCTATCGCGACGTCATCGACACGTGCAGCTCGACCTACTACTTCTCGTGCGGCCTCCCGCGGCTGCCGGACGGGGGCCTGCTCACCGATTGCTTGGGGCTGTGCCCCGGGGCCGCGTGGGTCGACTCCTGCACCATCGACCCGCCCGAGGCCGGCGGCGTGATGGTCACGGTCGCCTGCGAGACGTGCAAGGCCGGTCGACGCACCGAGGGGGTCGTGCTCCCGCCGGCGCCGCGCGGCTCGCCGCTCGCCGCCGTGCTCGCGAGGACGGCGGAGCTCGAGGCCTCGGCGGTCGACGCCTTCGCGGTCC
>JAJXTK010000234.1 GCA_021783935.1 Myxococcales bacterium
CGCCCCCACTGCGACGCGCTGAAGCCAGTGGTCGACCCCCGCCTCGGTGATGAGCGTGCCTCGCGATCACTTCACCGCCACGGTGTTGAACGACCATCGGGTGATCGTGGTCGGCGGCATGATGCGACCCGTGGACGCCTCGACCAGCCCGCCGACGTTTCTGCCGGCCGCGATCACGGGCTCCGTCGAGCTGTTCGACCCCGCGCCGACCAGCATGAAGTGGAGCACGGCGCCGTCGCTCGCGCTGCCGCGCACGTTGCACACCGCGACGCTGCTGGCGAGCGGCAAGCTCCTGGTCGTCGGCGGTGCGATCGCGTTCAGCGGCTCCGCCTTCGGGTTGCCCGACGTGGCGACCGCGCGCGTCGAGCTGTTCGACCCGGCCGCGACCTCCAGCCTCGAGCTGCGCGACTGGTCGCTCCTCGACGACACCTCGGTCCCCCACCTCGCGCACACCGCGACCTTCGACGCGTTGGGTACGAAGCTCTTGGTGGTCGGTGGCGAGGCGATCGGGGGCGGCCCTTCGGACGTGCTGCAGCAGGGCGCCAACGGCGCGAGCTGCGCAAGCGCCATCGAGTGCGTCTCGGGCAATTGCGTCGAGGGGAGCTGCTGCGACCAGCCCTGCGGCGGGGCCTGCCAGGAGTGCTCGACCGGCACGTGCAAGAGCGCGACGGGCCCCGACACGCTGGGCCGCTGCGGCGATGCGGCGTGCGTGTCGGGCTGCAGCGCCGGCGCGTGCGTCTTCAAGGACGCCACCACGAGCTGCGGCGCCCCGAACTGCTTCGGCTCGACGCTCACCCCCCCCGGCCACTGCTCGGGGAGCGGCCCCGCGGCGGTCTGCCTCGCGGGCGCGCCGCGCGTCTGCCCCGGCAACGTCCGCTGCGCCGACGCGACCTCGTGCCTGCCGAAATGCACGAGCGACGCCGACTGCGCGGGCGGCGCGTGCGACACCACCAACGGCACGTGCGGGTGGGCCCCCGACGGCGGCCTCGCGGAGGCGGGGACGACCGATTTCGACGCCGCGCCGCCGCCGAAGCTCAGCGCCTCGGTCAAGCACTGCACGCAGCCGAGCGACTGCTCGAGCGGCTTCTGCGCCGACGGCGTCTGCTGCGACTCCGCGTGCGGCGAGACGTGCCACTCGTGCGCGCTGCCCTCCTCGCCGGGGCACTGCGCCCTCGAGCCGATCGGCGTCGATCTGCGCCACGAGTGCGGCCCTGCGCTGAGCTGTCTCGGGACGTGCGGCGCCGACGGACAGTGCGCCGTCGCGCAGAAGGGGACCACGTGCGCGCCGAGCCGGTGCGTGAGCCCGTCGAGCGGGCTCGGGCCGGCGGCCTGCAGCGCCGAGGGGGCGGCGTGTCCGACGGGCGACTCGATCTCGTTCGACTGCGGGCCGTACGCGTGCGATCCGCTGATCGGCGCCTGCCTCACGACTTGTCAAAGCTCCGCGGACTGCGCCAACGGGAGCATCTGCGACACGACGACGAACATCTGCACGCAGCCGCCGCCGTCGTCGGGCAGCGGCGGGTGCAGCTACGGGGCGAGCGGGCGCGATCGCACGCGCTCCGGCGCGGGGCTCCTCGCCTTCGTCGCGATCGCGCTCGCTGCGATGCGGCGGCGCGCGCGGGTGCTCGCGACCGCGTGCGCGCTCCCGTCGCTCGCCGCGTGCAGCGCCAAGCGCGACCTCGCCGACGTCGACGCCGGGGCGATCTTGACCTCGGTCACGTCGCCCGCCTCGCTGCTCGCCGAGCTCTCCGCGCGTCCGCGCCTCGGGGCCGTGATCGCCGCGCGCACCGACGTCACGCGCGATTCGGACGGTTTCCTCTTCGCCACGCGCCGCGGGCTGCTCGGCAGGCTCGACGCGCGCCTGTCGCCCGACGCGCGCACCCTGACCCTCGCCGATGTCTCGGCCCCCGACGCGTGGATCGAGATCGTGGCCGCCGATCGCGGCGCGCTCGCCCCCGAGCTCGACGATCGCGTCGTTCGCGCGCGGGGCGCGGCGCGCGACGTGCTGTTCGTCGGCGGCGACGATCGCGTCGAGGAGATCCAGATCGCGCGCGTCGAAGGGGCCGAAGCCATGCTCCGCTACGCGCTGCGCCGCGGCCCCGGTGTCGCGAGCGTGCGCGTCGCGGGGGGCCGCGTCGAGGTGCTCGATCGCGCCGGCGTGGTGCGCCTGCGCACCCGCCCCGCCTTCGCCGTCGACGCGCGCGGGCAGGTGCGCGCGATGGAGCCCGCGCTCGCCGGCGACGCGCTGGCCTTCTCGCTCGACGCGCGTGGGCTCGCGGCGCCGATCGCAATCGATCCCGTCTGGACGACCGGCAACTCGATGGTGACCCCGCGCTGGGGGCACACCGCGACCCTGCTCGCCGACGGTCGTGTCTTCGTGGCGGGGGGCCACGCGGCGGGCGGCTCGCCCGGCATCACGCCGCCGGCGATCGTCGACTGCGAGCTCTACGACCCGAAGACGGCGACCTGGAGCCGACCGAACGACGGCAAGTCGGGAGCCCCCCTCGCCATGGGGAGCGCGCGCGCGTCGCACAGCGCGCTGCGCCTGAACGACGGGCGCGTGCTGCTCGCCGGCAGCGCGCCGGGCTCGTCAGGCTTCTACGGCGACGTGCCGCTCGAGCTGTTCGATCCCGTCGCCATGACGATCACGCCGTTCGGCAGCACCGCATACCAGAGCGGCGGCAGGCCCGTGCTGCTGATGCTCGCCGACGGGCGCGTGCTGATCGAGGGGGACAACTCCGGCACCGCGGTCACGATCACCGGGCCCGCGGCGCTCTTCGACCCGACCAAGGGGGACACGCTCAGCGGCGTCGTGCTCGCGCAGATGCGCGACCTGGCAGCCGGCGCGCTCCTGCCCGACGGCACGCCCATGATCGTGGGAGGCCAGGCGCCGAACTACCAGACGATCACCGACTCGGTCCTGTTCGACGCGACCCACTCGCTCTTCGTCTCTGCGGCGCCGATGCCGGTCGTTCGCGCCGGCCTCAGCGCCTTCTCGACGCCGACGGGGCTGCTGGTGCTCGCGGGCGCCGTCGGCGGCGACGTGCCGATGCCGTACTCCTTCGACGTCCCGGCGGGCTCCTCCAGCGTGGCTACCGACGCGAAGGGCTCCTGGTCCGTCGCGCCCGCGCCGCCGACCACGCGCTACGGCGCGACGGCCACCCTGCTGCAGCTGCCGACCAAGTCGACGAGCGCGCGAGTGATGCTCTCGGGGGGCCTCGGGAGCGACGGCAAGGCCGTTTCGACGGTCGAGCTCTACGACGTCCCGGCCAAGCGTTGGGCGACGGCCTCGCCGCTGCCAGCGGGCGCGAGCTTCGGCCAGACCGTTACGCAGCTGAACGACGGCTCCGTGCTCGTGGCCGGCGGGACGAGCGATGGCGCGACCCCCGTCGCGACCTCGACGCAGACCTTCCAAGCCCTCGGCGTCGGCGCGGCGTGCGCGGCGGGCGGCGACTGCCTGAGCGGCGCGTGCATCGGGAAGATCTGCTGCGCTGTCGCCTCCTGCCCCGCCGGCAGCAGCTGCAGCCCCGACGGCTCGGGGTGCGTCCCCGCGCTCGGCACCTCGTGCGCCGCCGACGCCGACTGCGGTCCGCTCGGGCGCTGCGCGAACGGCGTCTGCTGCGATCGCGCGTGCGACGGGCTCTGCGAGGCGTGCAACCTCGTGAGCGCGCTCGGCACGTGCACCTCGCTCGGGTCCTCGTGCCTCGGCGAACCCGACGACGCCTCGCCCGCCGTCGACGGGGGCTTCGCCGACGGCGCGCCGCCGACGATCCACGAGCCCTTCACCCGCTGCGCGAAGGACTCGGACTGCACGAGCACCGGTCACTGCGCCGAGGGGGTCTGCTGCGACACCGCGTGCGTCGAGCGCTGCCACTCGTGCGCGCTGCCGGGATCGATCGGCAAGTGCAGCGTCGAGCCGACCGGCGTCGATCTCCGTCACGAGTGCGGGCCGGGGCGATCCTGTCTCGGCACCTGCGGTCAAGGCCAGTGCGTCGGCGCGGCGGGCGGCACCCAGTGCGATGCTCCGCACTGCACCGGCGCGAGCTCGGGCGTCGGTCCGGCGCTCTGCGACAAGGCGGGCGGCAGCTGCCAGACGGCTGCGGTCGCGGCGTTCGATTGCACGCCGTACACGTGCGAGCCCGCCTTCGGCGCCTGCCGATCGACGTGCTCGTCGAGCGACGAGTGCGCGCAGGGCTACCTGTGCGACACGACCTCGCAGCACTGCGTCCAGGTGCCGGCGCCGAGCGGCGGCGGCTGCACGGTCGGCTCGGACGGCAGCGTCGGATCGTTCGCGCTCGCCGTCGGGGCTCTCGGGCTCGGGCTCGCGGCGCGGCGGCGTCGGCGCGGGTGACGGCGCGGGTGACGGCGCGTCGCGCGCCATCGTGAAGAAGACTTGGCCCCGCGGCTGGGCCACCAATCGGCGCCGAAAGGGTGCCGCACCGGCGCGACTTCGGTAGACCAGCCCTTTGGGCTGCCTCCGGGGGCGCCGTCCGCGCGTGGAAATCGCCGCGCGGCCGTCGAACCGGGAGGTCGTCGCGAACGCGCACCGCTTCTTGCACCCACCATGGCCGTGAGACGCCTCAGCACGCACCGCTCGGGCCCCGACATCGGGGCCTGGCTCGCGCGCGTGCTGCTGCTCGTTCTCGCGCTCTTAGGCGCCGCGGCCTTCGCGCTGCCGATGCTCCTGCGCAACCCCGCCGTGCGCGGCAAGCTCGAGCGCCTGGCGTCGGACGCGATCCGCGACGAGACCGGGCTCGACGTCAAGCTGCACATCGCCGGGCTCGTTTGGCCGCCCGGCGTGCTCGTGCGCGGCGTCGAGATCGGCTCGAACGTCCCGGAACGGCCGTTCGCGCGGGTGGGTGAAGCCCGGGTCACGCTGCGCCCCTTTTCGCTCCTCTCCGGCAAGGTCGTGATCGACGCGATCGAGCTCGATCACGTCGAGGTCGACGCCGACCTCCTCGACGGCAAGCCGCAGAACCTGCCCCTCAGGCTCAAGGCGCACGCGCCGAAGCCCCAGACGGCGGCCATGGATCCCCTCTTCCGTGTGCTCGCCGTCACGGGCGCCGAGCTGCGCGTCTCGGTGCGTCAAAATGCCAAGGATCCCGCCGCCCGCTTCGAGCTCACGCGCGTCGACTTCGACGTCGACGTGACGGGCGACGCGCTCTTCGTCTACGGCGTCCGCCTGCACCGCGCGCGCGGGCTCGCCCACGTTCCCCGCGTCGCGATCTCGCCCCCCGAGCGCGAGGATCGCTTCGTCTCGCCCAAGGACGCGGCGCGCGCGCGCCAGCTCAAGGCCGAGGGGAAATCAGGCGAATGGGAGGTCGGTCCGGGCGGCCAGGGGGGCGCCTTCTTCAGCCACGGCGCCGACCTGACCCACGATCGCTTCGCGCTCCCCGAGCTCGGCCGCACGGTCTGGGACGACGACGCGATCTGCTCGATGTCGGCGAGCGCCGAGGTCACCGACGCGCCGGCGGCGACGCTGGTGACGCTGCATCGGTTCGCCGTGGATCTGCGCGTCGACGCGCCCAAGGGGGGCGACGCCCGCGACACGCAGGCGAGCTGCGAGGGGCCGATCGACCCCTCGCGCGAGGCGCGCGTGCACGTCGAGCGCGTGGACCTCGAGGCGCAGAAGGCGATCGCCCGCGCGGGTGTCGCGCCCGCGCTCAAGGTGCGCGTCGGCGTCGGCAGCCACGTGCGCGTGCAGCTGCCGGCGCACCTCGCCGCGCGCTACGTCGCCTTGCCGGCGATGAGGGGCTGGCTCGCGCTCGACCTGTCCCCGACCGCCACCATCGACCTCGCCAACCCGCTCGCCGGGCTCCGGCAGGCCTCCGTGAACGGGCGCATCGAGGCGCACGGGTTCGAGCTCGAGCAGTACCGCTTCGGCGAGTCGATCGCGGGCGACGTCTCGATTCGACCAGGGCTCGCGATCGCCTCCAAGCGGCTCGACGTCAAGTACGGCGACGGGGACGTCACGATCACCGATCTCGAGCTCGATCCGCTGCGCCCTTGCGACAAGAAGCGGCCGCCGCTGAAGGCCTCGGTCTCGATCAAGGGGCTCACCTTCCCGGGCCTGATGCGCGAGCTCGGGGTCAGCAAGGGGAGCTGGGTGCGCTGGGATTTCGACGACGTCAACGCGACGATCGGCGGCTGCCTCGACCCGCTCGGGCTCGACGGCGAGCTGTACGCGAAGACCAAGGACTTCGAGCTCACCTCGGCGCCGATCGAGGGCAGGTCCGCGCCGCACGTCGTCGGCCTGTCGCGCCGCGGCGGGCACGCGCGCGCCGACCTGCACGCGCTCGTGCACGTGCGCCCCGACGCGCTGGTCTTCGACGGCATTCGCGCAGGCTTCCTCCACAGCAACCTCGTGGGCCGCGTCTCGATCGGCTTCGACAGCCGCCTCGAGGTCGACGCCTCGAGCGACCAGCTCGATCTCGCCGACGTCTCGCCGATCTCGGTCATCCCCATGGCCGGCGTCGCCAAGGTGAAATACCAGGTGCGCGGGCCGCTCTCCGACCCCGTCGGCGAGGGGCAGGCCTCGATCGAGGGGTTCGTCTTCGACGTCTTCCCGCTCGGCAACATCGAGACCGTCACCGCGCACGTGCGCGGCAGCGCGTTCGAGCTCGAAGGGCTCAAGGCACGCTACAAGAACAGCGCCTACGAGGCCTCGAGCATGCGGGTCGATCTCGGGCCGGGGCATGTCGCCGTCGTCGACGCGCTCGTCGCCAGCAAGAACTTCGACCTCGGCGAGCTCTTCGAGATCTTCGGCCTCGACACCGACCCGCGCTTCGCCGAGGTGCGCGGCCACGTCGGCGCCGACGTGCGCGCCCACTACGTGCTCGGCGGGCGCGAGGACACGTGCGGCGGCGGCCGCCTGCAGATGGAGGTCGAGGGGGAGGCGCTGGCGCTCGATCTCTTCGGCGAGCGCTACGACGGGGGCAACGCCGACGTCTCGGTCGACTGGCTCGATCACACGGCCGGCGGGCTCGGCATGGACCTCGTCGTGCGCGGCGCGTCGCTGCACAAGAAGGGGGGCGGCACCGTCGTCGCGGCGGGTCGCATCGATCGCGGCGGCAACCTGCACCTGCGCGCGACGGTCGGCGCGCTCGAGGTCTCTTCGCTCGCGGCGATGCCCGAGACGAACTACCCGATCGAGGGGAGCATCGACGCGGTCGCCGACGTGAGCGGCACGGTCGACACCATGCTCGTCGACGCCGACGTGCACCTTTCGCCGCTGCGCGCGAACGGCCGCACCATTTCCGCCTCGCACCTGCACGCGGTGCGGCGGCCGCTGCCCGGCATCGCCGACTCGCCGCAGCCGAACGAGCGCGGCTGCTTCGGCGGCAAGAAGCTCCAGGTCTTCGACGGCGTCCGCTACGCGAGCGACCCGGTGGAGGGCGAGTACGCGCTCTCCGGGCAGATGTTCGGCGGCCAGGTGCAGGTGATCGATCTGCGCGTGACCGACCAGCGCAAGAAGGTCGCCTCCGGCAAGCTCTCGATCAGCCGCCTCGATCTCGCGCCGCTCTCGGCGCTGCGCATGAAGCCGCCCGAGGCCGACATCGAGCCGTCGTACGTGCCGCCGCCGCCGCCGCCGCTCGTCGAGGGGCGGCTCTCGGCCGACGTCACGCTCGCGAGCTACCCGCTCGACGCGTGGTGGACCTCGAGCGGCACCATCGAGCACCTCGACGCCGAGCTCTCGCAGGCGGGCGACCTCTCGGTGCGCACCGTCGCGCCGACGCCGACGATCTCCTTCTCGCCCGAGGGGGCGACGCTCCCCGAGACGAAGTTCGATCTCAAGTTCGGCGAGGCCTCGACGCGCGTCGTGCTCGAGGCCGAGGTGAAGAAGGCCGAGCCGAGCCCGCTGCTCCACGCGAAGCTCGATCTGCCGCGCTTCCCGCTCAAGAAGCTCGAGGCCTTCATCCCCAAGCTCGAGCGCGCCGAGGGGAGCGCGCGCGCGCAGATCGCGGTCGACGGCACGCTCGACGCACCGGGCTGGAACGGCTTCGTGGAGCTCGAGAAGGGCGCCTTCGTGATCAAGGGGGTCGCGATGCCGATCTCCGACGTCGACGGCCGCATCGACCTCGATCCGAAGCGCGGCGTCACGGCGCAGTTCCACGGCGAGATCGGCGGCGGCACGGTCGACGTGACCGGCGGCGCGGAGCTGCGCGGCTTCTCGATGGGCGAGCTCGACGGCCGTATTTCGGTGAAGGACGTGAACGTCCGCTACGGCGAGGGGATGTCGCTGACGACCTCGGCCGACCTGCACGCGACGTGGTCGCCGCCCGAAGGCAACGAGCCCTCGGCGCCGGCGAAGGTCGACGGCACGGTCGACATCGACTCGTTCCTCTACTCGAAGGAGGTGAAGGTCTTCGATCTCAACCAAGTGCAGGTCGCGCCGCGCACCGAGGTCGAGGTCTACGATCCCACGCGAGACTCGGTGGTCTTCGACGTGAAGCTGCGCGCGCCGCGGGGCCTCGCCGTCAAGAACAGCCTCGTCGACATGACGGTGAACGTCGCGCCGCAGGGGCTGCGCGTGCGCGGCACCAACCAGAAGTTCGGCCTGCTCGGCGCCGTCGTCGTGGCGCCGGGCGGCATCTTCCGGTTTCGCGGCAACGAGTTCAAGATCACCGATGGCACGCTCCGCTTCGACGACGCCGACAAGATCGATCCCACGATCGACGTGCTCGCGCGCACCGAGTTCCGGCGCGTCGCGCAGGTCGGCCTCGAGTGGCTGATCAAGCTGCACGCCTACGGCCGCACCAACGATCTCCACCTGGAGCTCACCAGCGAACCGGCCCTCGCGCAGGACGACATCATCGCGCTGCTCACGTTCGGGATGACCCGCGCCGAGATCGC
>JAJXTK010000235.1 GCA_021783935.1 Myxococcales bacterium
CTTGGTTTAGCTTCTATGCGTCGAAGTGGAGCTTGGTCACGAGCTCCGGGGGCAAGCCCACCTTGATCATGCACTTGTCGATCGTGGCGCCCGTGCCGGAGGCGCACTTGTCGTTCATGGACGCGATCGCCGTCTTCTTCTTCGCCCCGGACGCCTCCGGCGCTGCTTGGCCGCGCTCGTCGTCCTTGAAGATGATGATCTTCGCGTCCTGCCCGCCGAGCTCGACGACGGAGCCGACGTCCGGGTGCAAGTGCTCGACGGCGAGCGTGACGGCGTTGACCTCCTGCACGAACTTGCCGCCGACGGGCGCGGCGAGCGGGCCGGAGCCCGAGCCGGTGAGGAAGATGCGCCAGCCGCTCCTCGGCGAGCGCCCGAAGGCCGCCTCGATGCGCTCGAGGAACTCGAGCACCTTCTCGGGCTGCTTGGTCTGGTGGCGCTGGTAGTCGCTCCAGAGGATCTCCTTCGTGCTCGGATCGATCACGACCGCCTTCACGGTCGTCGAGCCGACGTCCATGCCGATCGCCAGCTCGCCGGTGTTCGGGCGCGGCGCATCCATCGCGATCGGGCTCTCGGTGCTCGGCATGGCTCCTCCGGGTCGGGCGACTGACACTCGCGTCTGATCCGAGGGCCACTTCGACGACAACTGGCCGCATTTGCGGCCTGCCGAAGCGATCCCGACGGAGCCAGCCATGGCTAGACTGGCATGTCAGTCTAGTGAGAGGTACCCGCAGATCACCAAAACGCGCAAGCCTTGCGTGCGCTCCCGCCGCGCGAATTTGCCGGGCGTTTTCGTTCTCGAATCGCAGAACGTTCGAAACAGGGACGTCTCGGCTACCGTTCGGCGCCGTGACCGATCGCGAGGCCCGCCGCCAACAGATCCTCGATCGCGCGCGCGACGTGTTCGCGCGCCGCGGCTACCACCAGGCGAAGATCGACGACATCGTCGCCGCCGCCGGCGTCGCGCGCGGCACCTTCTACCTGTACTTCCAAGACAAGCGCGCGATCTTCGAGGAGCTGTTCCGGCGCTTCTGGCAGAAGATCGTGGTGTCGATGGCGCGCATCGACGTCGAGCGCCCGGTCGAGCCGCAGGTGCTCGCGCAGATCCGACGCATCCTCGACGTCTTCCTCGACGATCCGGCGATGGCGAAGATCCTCCTGTCGGACGCGGCGGGGCTCGACGCGGAGTTCGATCGCCGCCTGCTCGCGTTCGCGAGCGACGCGGCGAAGCTCTTGGAGGACGCGCTGCGCGAGGGGCAGGATTGGGGCCTCGTGAAGCCGGGGAGCCCGAGCGTGCTCGGCTTCTTCCTGGTCGGCGGCGTCAAGGAGGTGCTGCTCCAGATGGTGCGCTCCTCGATGCCGATCGATCGCGAGGCCACCACGCGCGACATCTACGCGGTGCTCGCGCGCGGCATCCTCGTCGAGACGCCGAAGGTCAAGGCTAGAGCCGCCGCCGCGGGGGCCAAGAGGCCGAAGGGAGTCGGCGCCAAGGGCGCGCCCAAGCGCAAGAAGACGCTCGCGGGGTGAGGCACGCTCGCCCGCGCGCGCGCCTCAGCGTGCCTCGGGCTCGGCGACGAGCTACGCGGGGACGACGCCGCCGTTCGGCGTGACGTGTCCGTGAGCCGAGCCCCGGCGCCGTGAGACCGACGGGCACGAGCGTGATCGCCCCCTCCCGCGACCACGCTCGTGCTCGCACCGCTCAGGCGGGCCGCCGCAGCAGATCGACGCGCACGGGCGTCTCGAAGCGCGCGCCGCTCGGCGTCAGGTGCGCTTCGAAGCGCGCCTTCACGAGCGCGTGGAGCTCCGGCGAGAGGCGGTGCTGCGTGTGCGTGACGTTCAGCATGCGCGCTTCGAACTCCGCGAAGTCGGCGTAGAGCGTCGGCGTGTCGAAGAAGCGCTGGGTGACGAGCTCGAGCGCCCCGGCGGCGACGGCGCGCTGCAGGGCGGCGAAGGCCTCCTCGCGCACGGCCTGCTCGTCGTGGAAGAGCCGGATGATCTCGTTGAAGGCGCCGGCGAAGACCGGCTCCGAGACGTAGGCGAGCCCGCCCGGGCGCAGCACGCGTCGGATCTCGGCGAGCGCGCGGTCGAGCCTGGCCGTGGGCACGTGGTGCAGCGACCGGAACAGCAGCACGCGATCGAAGCTGCCGTCGGCCGCAGGGATCTCCTCGGCGCCGCCGAGGCCGAAGGTCACGTTGGGGAGGTCGCCGAGCCGGAGGTTCTTCTGGTGCTGGATCACGTCGACCTCGAGCGCGAGGATCGACGCGCTCGGGTGCGCCTCGGCGATCGCCCGGGTCTTCTGCGCCGCGCCGCACCCGAGCTCGAGGACGCGCGCGCCGTCGAGCGCCAGCAGCGCCTCGTAGACCTCTCGTTCGTCGCAGACGGGGCGCGGGCCGGGCTCTTGGATGCGCATGGTGCTCATGGGGCGTGACTCTGCCTCACGCAGCGGCGGCCGTCGCTCGCGCGCGAGCGCCGGGCTTCGAACGACAAGAGGGAGCGATCGTCGCTCCCCCTCGTGATGGGTCAAGGATGCGTCGCAGGCGGTGCGCCTTCGGCGCGCGGGGCGTCTCCCGCCGACCGAGCTGCGCGAGCGGGCGCGCGACGAGCTACTTCTCGTCCTTGTCGTCGGCCTTCTTGTCGGCCTTGTCGTCCCCCTTGTCGTCGGCCTTCTTCTCGGCCTTCTTCTCGGCCTTCTCGATCTTCTTCTCGCTCTTGCCGAGGTCGCACTTCTCGAGGTCCTTGAACTCCTTGGCGTCCATGACGCACGAGGCGGCCTTCTTGTACTCGTCGGGCTTCTCCGCCTTCATCTTGTCGAGCTCGGTCGTGCAGTCGCCCTTCATCTTCGTCTTGTCGGCGTCGGACATGTCCTTGCCGAACGCCTTCATCATCTTCTCGATCTCGGGCGTCGCGATGTCGCCGAAATGGCCGCAGACCTTCTCGGGCGACGGCGTGCAGCCGGCGAAGAGTGCGGCAGCGAGCGAGGCAGCGAGGACGTAGTGGATGCGCATTGGGAGCTCTCTTTCCGGCGCCAGTTGGGCCACGTTCGGAGACGCCGACCCTATCACGAGCCTAATGCGACCCTTATACAATCGACCGAGCCGCGGCCGCGCCCGACGTGAACGCCCGCGCACCTGCGATGGACGGCAGTGGAGCGCGGCGGGGGAGCCTCGGACCAGCGAGGCGCGCCGAGCCAGACGTCGCCGCTCGCGCTGCGGCCCCGCGCCTCAGCCGGCGATCTTCGTGATCGCGAGCGCGGTCGCGACGTAGGTGGCCGCCTCGAGCGC
The DNA here is from genome assembly GCA_021783935.1 of Myxococcales bacterium. Classification (GTDB taxonomy): domain Bacteria; phylum Myxococcota_A; class Polyangia; order Polyangiales; family JADJMO01; genus CAIXWQ01. The sequence goes on from JAJXTK010000235.1 coordinate 3,279, forward strand.
GCCGACGCCGACGTCGCGCTCCCGGCCGATCGCGTAATCGAGCTTGCCGGCGCGCAGCGAGGGGCGCGCGCCGAGCAGGAGCCCTTCGACCACGAGCTGGCGCATCGGGTAGAACAAGAACCCCCAGACGAGCGCGAGGCCGTACGCCTCGAGCGACCGCGCCCAGCCGAGGAACGGCCCCTCGACGGCGTGCCCGACGAGGATCGCGACGCCGACCGCGCAGCCGGCGTACGACAGGGCCGCGGCGAGGTTGCCCGCGGCGATCTCCCCCTCGTCGTCGTAGGTGGTGAGCCAGCGGAACGCCGTCGTGAGCACGTAGAAGCTCAGTTGCGCGAGCACGAAGAAGGCCGCCGACACGCCGAGGCCGTGCAGATCGGTGCCCGAGACGGCGCGCGCGACGATGACGCCGGTGGCGATCGCGTGCGCGCCGGCGGCCAGCCCCGCGGCGACGTTGCCGCGCGCGAGCTCGGCCGGGAGCCGCGACTTGATCAGCACCAGCACGCCGAGGCGCACGAAGGCGACGAACAGGACGATCGCGGCGACGCCGTAGGCGACGACCCAGGTCAGGTCCGAGGCGAGCGAGCGGCCGACCACCGACCCCGTGACGAGCGAGCCCGCGATGAGGAGCACCCCCCCCACGTTGCCCGCCTGCAAGAGCGCGCGCGCAGCGTTTCGCTCGTCGGACGGCCCCTTTGCGGCGCCGCCGCGGGGGCGACCGCTCGGGATCGCGAGCCGCTGCACGCCGAGGTACGCGAGCAGGAGGCCGAGCGTGGTCCCGACCCCGAAGCCGAGGAGATAGAGCGGAGACATCGCGACGCCGGCGAGCTTATCCGTTCCGCGCGAGAGGCGGCGCGCTCGCTCGCGGGGCCCGCTCCGCGGCGCCAGCGGGCATCCCGGCGCGCTCCGTGCTAGCCGTCGCAGATCGCATGCGCCGGCGGCTCCTCTCGCTCCCCATCGCCCTGCTCCTCGCGGGGCTCGCGCTGGCCACGCCCGTCGGGGCGACCGTGGTCGAGAAGGTCGTCGCCATCGTCGGGGATCAGCCGATTCTGCTCAGCGAGCTGAACGAGCGCGCGCGGCCGTACCTGATCAAGATCTACTCGGGCGTGCCGAAGATGCAGCAGGACGTCGCCATCGCCGAGATGCGCGTCGAGCTGATCAAGAAGATGGTCGAGGAGCGCCTGGTCGCGATCTCGGCCGACAAGCTGAGCGTGACGGTCACGACCAAGGAGGTCGACGACGCGATCAAGCTCAAGGCCGCCGACGAGCGGAAGTCGACCGCCGAGGTGATGGCCGAGTCTGCGCGACTCGGGATGACGGAGGCCGACTACCGCGACGAGGTCCGACGCGAGCTGCTGTTCGGCAAGATGCTCGAGACGCGCGTGCGCGGGCGCGTGCGCCCCTCCGAGGACGACGCGCGCGAGTACTACCAGCGCCTGCAGGTGCAGGAGCGGCGCATGCAGCAGTGGCACGGCGCGATCCTCACGCTCAAGCTGCCCGACGGGCCCGACGGCGAGCGCGTGCGCGAGCTCGCGGACTCGATCATCAAGCAGGCGCGCAACGGCGTCGATTTCGCCTTCCTCGCCCGCAAGTACAGCGCCGACGCGGCGACGCGCGACAAGGGGGGCGACCTCGGCTGGCGCGCGGCGACGGGGCTCGGCAAGCCGCTCGACGAGGCCATCCTCCGGCTCGATCGTGGCGAGATCTCCGAGCCGCTGATCGCCGACTCGACCATCACGATCGTCAAGATCCTCGATCGCGAGCAGTCGCAGATCCCCGAGTACGACAAGGTCCGCGACGCCGTCTGGGGGCGCGTGCGAGACGAGCTGATGCAGAAGCAGATCAAGCTCTGGCTCGACGAGCTGAAGCAAGGCGTCTACATCAAGGTCCAGCTCTGAGGCTCGGCGTCGGCGCATGAGCAGCGAGGAGCTCCGCAGCGAGGCACGCGCGATCGCCGGCTCGCTCCGCGCGCTCCTTCAGCAGCTCGTGGACACGGGCGCCGACGCGCTGCCGAGCGAGCCTGCCGCGGCGCGCAGGCAGGCCCAGGCAGGGGCGCAGGGCTCGCCCGACCCTCGGCGCGCCGAGGAGCCTCGCCCTGCGACGGTCGCCCCGACGCGCGCGCCGAAGCCCCCCTTCGCGCCCTCGACCCCCTCCCCGACGCGACGCGAGGCGCACGGCGAGGCGCGCGCGCTGCCGGTCGTCGGTCACGCCCCCGAGATAACCCTCGATCATCCCGTCGAGCGCGAGGTCGGCCTCGCGCGGCTCGGCGCGCTCGAGCAGCTCGTGGCCGGCTGCCAGGCGTGCGCGCTCCACCAGGGGCGCACCCAGACCGTGTTCGCGCGCGGCACGCCGGTCACCGAGCTGATGTTCGTGGGCGAGGGGCCGGGCGCCGAAGAAGACGCGCAGGGGCTGCCGTTCGTCGGCAAGGCGGGGCAGCTGCTCGATCGCATGATCGCGGCGATGGGCTACGCGCCGGACGAGATCTACGTGGCCAACGTCGTGAAGTGTCGTCCGCCGAGCAACCGCAAGCCCGAGCCGCCGGAGATGCAGGCGTGCGAGGGGTACCTGCACGAGCAGATCGCGATCGTGCGGCCGAAGGTGATCGTGGCGCTCGGCGCGACGGCCTGCGAGGGGCTGCTGAAGGTCTCGGGCATCACGCGCCTGCGGGGCACGTGGCGCCTCTACCGCGGTGCGATCCCGGTGATGCCGACCTTCCACCCCGCCTACCTGCTGCGCACGCCCGAGGCCAAGCGCGACGTCTGGTCCGACCTCCAGCAGGTCATGGCCAAGCTCGGCAAGGCGCCGCCGCCGAGGCGCGGCTGAGGGGCGAAGGTCGAGCGATCGTTTCGTCGTCACGACGGCCACGGGGCAGGATCACGGTGTCGCTGAGCGCGCATGCGCGTGCGCCGGCTGCGCCCGCGTTCCAGCGCGATCGGATCCGCCCCGGCTCCGTGCGACGGCGCGTGACGGGGCAATTCGGCCGTACGGCGCAACGATCGGCGCGCACATCGGACGGGCCGTCGCCGCGCGTCACCCCGCGCTCGACAGCTGGCACGACGGTGGCAACACTCGAGAGAGATGCGGCTCGACGATGACGAGGCCGAGCTCCGGGGCTCGCGAGGCGGGCGGCGACGCGACTCGCTGTTCGGCGAGCCCATCAGCCGCGTCTTCGTGCCGCGCGCGGTGCCTGCGCCCGCGCTCCACCGCGCTGCGGCGTGGCTCTTGTTCGCGCTGGCGCTGGTCACCACCCTCTTCGCGATCGCGGTGGCGCGCACGCTGTACGTGCCGATCGGCGGCATGCTGGTGGTCGCCGCCTGGCTCTCGGGGCTCGGCATCTTCGCGCAGACGGGCGCCACGTGGTGGCGGCGCGCGGTGCGCGTGCAGCTGACGAGCAGGCACGTGCTCTGGCGCCGCGGGCGCCTGCGGCGCTCGATCGACCTGCGCACCATCTCCTTCGCGCGCATCCACTGGAACCCCAAGGTGCCCGGCGTCGGCGACCTCGAGCTGGTGCGCGCGGTGCCCACGGGCGCGCTGCGCCGCACGCTCAACATCAGGCTGCACGATCTCGAGGCCCCCGACGCGGTGTGGGCCGAGATCCGCGGGGTGCAGGTGACCGGCGTGCTCGGTGACGCGCGGCGCCCGGTCGGCCAGCGCCTCGATCGCGGCGAGCGCGTGCTGTGGACCGAGCAGCCGAGCCGCGGCCGCTGGATCTGGGACTCGACGCGCGCGGCGACGCTCGGCATCGCGCTCTTCTCGGCCGCCGCGACCGTGCGGGCGATCGTCGGCGGCGCGCACGCGCTCCGCGTGGTGATGGCCGCGGGGCTATCGCCGCGATCGATGCCGTTCGGCGCGCTGGCGATCGCGATGTCGGTGTCGGTCGCGGTGGTGCTCTTCACGGCGCTGCTCGCGGGCTACTACTCGCTCTTGCGCCCCGCGCGCCTGCGCCGCTCGACGCGCTACGTGGTCACCGACCGGCGCGTGCTGATCCAGCGCGGCGCCGAGGAGCTGCACCTCGACCGCGATCGCATCGTCGACGTCATCGACGCTCCCCAGAACGACGGCTCGCACGATCTCTTCATCGTCGTCGGCGGGCAGAACGCGCACGCGCACGCGCTGGCGGGCGCCTTCGGCGAGCGCGCGCAGCCGGGCGTCGCGGGGGACCTGCTGCCGGTGCTGCGCGCGTTGCAGGACAGCGACACGGTGCGCGCGATCCTGACGCCGGCGCGCGAAGCGGCCTGAGCGCCGCTCACAAGCTCTGCGTCGTGCCGTTGGGCAGGACCTCCTGCCAGCTCTCCGAGGCCGATCCCGCGCCGAGCACGTGCAGGAGCGCGCCGCCGGTGGCATCGACGTCGACGCTCATGCCGGTGTCGACGAGGAACAGAAGCCCGCCGTACGCCTGCGTCATCACGTCGCGCGATCGCGTGGTGCCGTCGGCGAACGCCACGACGCCGGGCTGGTGCCCCATCACGAGGTGGCTGCAGCCGAGCGCGGCGGTCCACTGCGACAGGAGCGTCTGCGCGTCGCCCGTCGCGTCCCACCACTGCGGCCCCGTCTTGCTCAAGCGCGCTTCGAGCATCGAGGCGGGGTCCGAGAGGACCGTGGCGCCGAAGCCCGACGCGTCGATGCCGCTGCGAAGATCGCCGTCGAGCTGCGCGAGGGTACGACCGCCGGTGTCGCCCCCGTGCACGAAGAACCAGCCATCGACGCGCGCCGCGAACGGCAAATCGCGCACGAACAGGCCGATGTCGTCGTTGCCCGCCGCGGTCTGCGCCGGGGTGAGGCCGATCGCCGTGAGCTCGGGGTCGATGCCGTCGGTGGCCGTCGCCTTCGAGTTGTTGGGGTCCGCGAGGAACTCGGCCTCGTGGTTGCCCATCGTGACCACGACGTGGCCGCCGGCCGCGGAGGCGGAGGCCGAGAGCGCGATCATGAGCCGCACGACGTCGGGAGCGTCGGGCCCCTTGTCGATCAGGTCGCCGACGACCACGAGCGCGGCGCGCCCGGCGGACCACCTCGCGTGCGCGGGCACGTCGGGCGCGGCCGCGAGGATCCCCCCGCCCGTGAGCAGCTGCGTGAGCGCCGCGTAGTCGCCGTGCGCGTCGCTGAGGACCCAGAGCTCGGAGACGCCGTCGAGCTGCGCGATCGCCGGAAATTGCCCCCAGTCGCGGGCGCAGCCGGCGCAGCTCGTCGCGTCGCTGCCCGCGTCGGTCGGCGGCGGCGTGGTGGCGTCAGAAGAGCCCCGCGATGCGGAGTCGACGCTCCCGCTCGCGTCCGTCGCGCCGACGTCGGTCGCGCTCGCGTCCGTCGCGCCCGCGTCGCCGCCCGGCGGCGTGATCGTGCTCGCGTCGTCGATCGGCAGCGTGCCCCCGGGCGCGCTGCTGCTGCAGCCTGACAGGGCCCAGGCGACGAGAGCGATGAGGGGGGCGGCGCGCATCGACCAAGCCCTACCCGGGGAGCGCGTAGGCTTTCAAGAGGTGTGCATTCCCGGTCGTCGGCAACGCGCTGCCGACGCGACACGTCTCGGCCGTGCACGCGGCTCGGCGGCGCGGTG